>JAJTHX010000005.1 GCA_021300125.1 Betaproteobacteria bacterium
CGGACGCCAGATTCCGGCGGCCGAGGCCCTGACCTTGGGCCTGGTCGCGCAGGTGGTTGCACCCGAAGCCTTGCTCGACGCCGGACTCGCGCTGGCGCGCACCCTGGCGGCGAAGGGGCCGCTGGCAGTGCGTCTGGCCAAGCAGGCCGTGCGTTGCGGTGCCGATCTGGACCTGGCCAACGCCTGCGCCTATGAGACCGCGCAGTTCGCGCAGGCCTTCGCGAGCGCCGATCAGAAGGAAGGCATGCGCGCTTTTCTCGAAAAGCGTCCGCCTCGATTCAGCGGCCGCTGAAGGCCAACTGCCGGCGCCGCGATGTTGCGGCGCACCAGCGCGCCATGGCGCTGATGTCCCTGAGTTTTTCAGGGCTGCGTTTATAATTATTCATCCCACCTGCCGTCCGGTACGGGCACCATAAGTGCCCGTTTATACGGCGTTAATCCGCCTGGTCAAAAACCGCCCCAAAAAGGTATTGATTCCATGGACCTGAACGATCTGCAGCGCGACCACGACCCTGAAGAGACGCGCGAATGGCTGGAGTCCCTGCGCTCCGTACTGGAACGCGAAGGACCGGACCGTGCCAATTATCTGCTCGAGCGCCTGATCGGCGAGGCGAGGCGCGCCGGTGCATATATTCCGTATAACGCCAACACCGCCTACCTCAACACCATTCCCCCCGAGCGCGAAGAACGCTCGCCGGGTGATGCCGAACTCGAGCACAAGATCCGTTCCCTGGTGCGCTGGAACGCGATGGCCACCGTGATCCGCGCCAACAAGGAGTCCTCGGAACTCGGCGGCCACATTGCCAGCTTTGCTTCCGCGGCCACTCTCTATGACGTCGGTTTCAACCATTTTTTCCGCGCCGCCAACGACAAGTTCCTGGGCGATCTCGTCTACGTCCAGGGCCACTCCGCGCCCGGCGTCTACGCCCGCGCCTATCTCGAAGGCCGCATCACCGAGGAACAGCTCAAC
Organism: Betaproteobacteria bacterium; assembly: GCA_021300125.1. Lineage (GTDB taxonomy): Bacteria > Pseudomonadota > Gammaproteobacteria > Burkholderiales > SG8-41. The sequence goes on from JAJTHX010000005.1 coordinate 971, forward strand.
AATTTCCGCCAGGAGGTGGATGGCAAGGGGCTGTCCTCCTATCCGCACCCCTGGCTGATGCCGGATTTCTGGCAGTTCCCGACGGTGTCGATGGGACTGGGGCCGCTGATGGCGATCTACCAGGCGCGCTTCATGCGCTACCTGAAAGACCGCGGCATGATTGAGGCGCAGGGCCGCAAGGTCTGGGCATTCATGGGCGACGGCGAAATGGACGAGCCCGAATCGCTGGGCGCGATTTCGCTGGCCGGGCGCGAAAAGCTCGACAACCTGGTTTTCGTCATCAACTGCAACCTGCAGCGGCTTGACGGCCCCGTACGCGGCAACGGCAAGATCATCCAGGAACTCGAGTCCGATTTCCGCGGCTCCGGCTGGAACGTGATCAAGGTGATCTGGGGCTCTTATTGGGACCCGCTGCTGCAGAGGGACAAGAGCGGCATCCTGCTCAAACGCATGGAAGAGTGCGTCGACGGCGAATACCAGGCTTTCAAATCCCACGACGGCGCCTTCGTGCGCAAGCATTTCTTCGGCAAATATCCGGAACTCGCGGCAATGGTGTCGAACATGTCGGATGACGACATCTGGCGCCTGAACCGCGGCGGCCATGACCCCCACAAGATTTTCGCCGCCTATGCCGCCGCAATGAAGCATACCGGGCAGCCCACGGTGATACTGGCGAAGACCGTCAAGGGTTACGGCATGGGCGAGGCGGGCGAAGGCCAGAACATCACCCACCAGCAGAAAAAGATGGGCACGGCCTCAATCCGCGCCTTCCGCGACCGCTTTGACGTGCCGATTCCCGACGACAAGCTTGAAGAGGTGCCGTTCTACAAGCCGTCTGAAGACTCGCCGGAAATGAAATACCTGCGCAGCCGCATCGAGGCGATGGGCGGCTCGCTGCCGGCGCGAAAGCGCAGGGTGGAGCCGCTGGAGGTGCCGCCGCTGTCCGCCTTCGAGGCGCAGCTCAAAAGCAGCGAGGACCGCGAGTTTTCAACCACCATGGCTTTTGTGCGCATCCTCAATACCATCATCCGTGACAAGAAGGTGGGGCGCCGCGTGGTGCCGATCGTGCCCGACGAGTCGCGCACCTTCGGCATGGAAGGCATGTTCCGCCAGCTCGGCATCTATTCCCATGTCGGCCAGCTCTACACGCCCCAGGATGCCGACCAGCTGATGTTCTACAAGGAAGACAAGGGCGGCCAGATCCTGCAGGAGGGCATCAACGAGGCCGGCGCAATGTCGTCGTGGATTGCAGCCGCAACGGCATACGCCAACCACGGCCAGATGATGATGCCGTTCTACATCTTCTATTCGATGTTCGGCTTCCAGCGCATCGGCGACCTGGCCTGGGCGGCGGGCGACCTGCGCGCGCGCGGCTTCCTGCTCGGGGGCACCGCGGGCCGTACCACGCTGAACGGCGAGGGCCTGCAGCATGAGGACGGCCACAGCCACATCCTGGCCTCGACCATTCCCAACTGCATTTCCTACGACCCGACCTTCGCCTACGAGGTTGCGGTGATCATCCAGGACGGCATGCGGCGGATGTATCAGGAGCAGGAAGACGTCTTCTATTACATCACCGTGATGAACGAGAACTACACCCATCCTGCGATGCCGGAGGGAGTGGAAAAGGGCATCCTCAAGGGCATGTACCTGTTCTCCGAGGGCAAGGCGAAGAAAAACCAGCCGAAGGTGCAGCTGCTCGGCAGCGGCACCATCCTGCGCGAGGTCATCGCCGGGGCCGAGTTGCTGGAAAAGGATTTCGGCATCGCCGCCGACATCTGGAGCGTCACCAGCTTTAACGAGCTGCGCCGCGACGGTCTCGACACCCAGCGCTGGAACCTGCTGCACCCGGACCAGCCGCCGCGCCAGTCCTATATCGAGCAGTGCCTGAAGGATCGTGCCGGCCCTGTGGTGGCCGCCACGGACTACATGAAGCTCTACGCCGACCAGGTGCGAGCCTTCCTGCCGACCCACAATTTCATCACCCTGGGCACCGATGGCTTCGGCCGTTCCGACACCCGCCGCAAGCTGCGCCAGTTCTTCGAGGTCGACCGCCATTACGTCGCGGTGGCGGCAATGAAGGCGCTCGCCGACCAGGAACTGCTGCCGCGCAAGACCGTGGCCGAGGCGGTGAAGAAATACGGCATCAATCCCGACAAGCCGAACCCGGCGACCGTCTGAGCGGAAATCCCAGCCATGGCAAATGTGATCGAAGTGAAGGTGCCGGATATCGGCGATTTCAAGGATATCCCGGTGATCGAGGTGCTGGTCAAACCGGGCGATACGGTGATGGCGGAAGATCCGCTGGTCACCCTCGAGTCCGACAAGGCGACCATGGAGGTGCCCGCGCCGGCTTCCGGCGTGGTGAAGGAACTGCGGCTCAAGGTTGGCGACAAGGTTTCCGAAGGTGCGCCCGTGCTCGTGCTGGAGGCCGCCGACGCTGCGGCTGAGGCCAAGCCTGCACCATCCCCGGCTGCCCCTGCCCCTGCTCCTGCGCCCGCCGCGGCGCCGGTGGCGGCAGCTCCGGCACCGGTACCGGCGCCGCGTCCATCAGCGCCGGCTGCTCTGGCCGTGGCTCCCGCTGCCGCGGATGAATCCGGTGCCGCCCTTTCCCATGCCAGTCCCTCGGTGCGAAGATTCGCACGCGAGCTGGGTGTTGACCTGTCGCGGGTGAAAGGCAGCGGTCCCAAGGATCGCGTGCTGAAGGAAGACGTGCAGTCCTACGTCAAGTCCGAACTCGGCCGTCCCCGCAGCGAGGGTGGCGGCGGGCTCGGCCTCAGCCTGCCGCCGCTGCAGTCGGTGGATTTCGCAAAATTCGGCCCGGTCAGCCACCAGCCGCTGTCGCGCATCAAGAAAATCTCCGGCGGATTCCTGCATCGGAACTGGGTCAGCATCCCGCACGTGACCCAGAACGACGAGGCGGACATCACCGAACTCGAGGCCTTCCGCAAGGCCCAGGCCGAGGAACTCAAGAAGAGCGGCGTCAAGCTGACGATGCTCGGTTTCCTGATGAAGGCGGCGGTGGCTGCGCTCAAGCGTTTTCCCGAATTCAACGCTTCGCTGTCGCCGGATGGCGAAAGCCTGATCCTGAAGAACTACTTC
>JAJTHX010000216.1 GCA_021300125.1 Betaproteobacteria bacterium
CGGCAACATGCACCGCGACCACGCCCTCGGCAGCCACACGGGATGCGGCCTTGCTTGCCTTGTTGCCGAGCTTAACGCGGAGAATTTCCTCGGCCTTGGCGAGATCGCCATTGGCTTCTGTCAGCGCTTTCTTGCACTCCATCATCGGGGCATCGGTCTTCTCGCGCAGTTCGCGCACCATGCCCGCAGTTATTTCCGCCATTGCGTCGCTTCCTCTTGCTTCAATTAAAAAAAAGGGGCCGTTGAGCCCCTTGATGATGCGGGGAAACCGGTTCAGCGTCCGGCAGCTTCGACGTCCTCAACCTCGACAAACTCGTCGCCGCCGGCTTTCACGATCTCCTTGATGCTGTTGCTGCGCCCCTCAAGCACCGCGTCGGCCATGCCGCGGGCGTAGAGCTTGATCGCGCGGCTGGAGTCGTCGTTGCCGGGAATCACGTAGTCAACGCCCTCGGGTGAGTGGTTGGTATCGACAACGCCGATAACCGGGATGCCCAGCTTCTTCGCCTCCGAGATGGCGCCCTTCTGGTAGCCGACGTCGATAACGAACAGGGCGTCGGGCAGGCTGTTCATGTCCTTGATGCCGCCGAGGCTGCGCTCGAGCTTGGCGATTTCGCGCTCATAGGTCAGCGTCTCTTTCTTCGAGAGCTTCTCGAAGGAACCGTCCTCTCGCATGGCCTGCATGTCTTTCAGGCGCTGGATCGAGCCCTTCACGGTCTTGTAATTGGTGAGCATGCCGCCCAGCCAGCGGTAATCAACATAGGGCGAACCGCAGCGCAGCGCCTCCTCGCGCACGATCTCGCGGGCCTGGCGCTTGGTGCCGACGAACAGCACGGAACCTTTGTTGGAGGAAAGCTGGCGCACAAACTTGAGCGCATCCAGGTACATCGCCATCGTCTTCTCGAGGTTGACGATATGGATCTTGTTGCGGTGACCGAAAATGAACGGCGCCATTTTCGGATTCCAGTAACGCGTCTGGTGGCCGAAATGAACGCCGGCCTCAAGCATCTCGCGCATGGTGACTGACATGGTGGTTCTCTCCTGTTAGGGTTGTTCCGCCACTCGCCCAAGACATCCCTCGCGGGCACCCTTAACGTCGGCAAGTGTGAGTATTCCCGGCCCGGCCGTGCCACCATGGCACGGCCTCAATGACCAAGCTAACTTGTTATTTTAGCACGCAAACCCGACCGGCCTCAATACAAGGAGGCGGCGCAAACCGCACCCGCGGAACGCAGCGGTTGCCACCTCAGGCCGGCAGCGCAAGCTGTTAAAATCCGCTGGCCTTGGCAATACCGTCCCCCCGTTAGCCGCAATCCTGCCGCAACCCCATGTCCGTAGAACTGAAGACCCCCGAAGACATCGCAGGCATGCGCATCGCCGGCCGGCTGGCCGCGGAAGTGCTTGATTTCGTTACACCCCATGTCCGGGCAGGCATCACCACCAGCGACCTCGACCGGCTCTGTCACGACTACATTGTGCAAGTCCAGAGCGCAATCCCGGCGCCGCTGAACTACACCCCGCCCGGCTATACGCCTTACCCCAAATCGATCTGCACCTCGGTCAACCATGTGGTCTGCCATGGTGTGCCCGGCGAAAAGCGGCTCAAAAACGGCGACATCATCAACATCGACATCACCGTGATCAAGGACGGCTATCACGGCGACACCAGCCGCATGTTCTACGTCGGCGCACCATCGATCCAGGCCAAGCGCCTGGTCGAACTGACCTTCGACTGCATGTGGCGGGGCATCCGCGCCATAAAACCGGGCAATACCCTCGGCGACATCGGACATGCCATCCAGAGCCACGCCGAACGCCTGGGATTCAGTGTGGTGCGCGAGTTCTGCGGCCACGGCATCGGCAAGAAATTCCATGAGGAACCGCAGATCCTTCATTACGGCCGTCCCGGTACCGGAATGACACTGGAAGCCGGCATGATCTTCACCGTTGAACCGATGATCAATGCGGGCCGTCCGGACATCCGCCAGATGGCTGACGGCTGGACCATCGTGACCAAGGACCACAGCCTGTCCGCGCAGTGGGAACACACCGTGCTGGTAACGGCCTCCGGTTTCGAGGTGCTGACCGTTTCAGCCGGTACTCCGCCGCAACCCGCAACTGCCTGATCCCGAAATGGCCTCTCGGCAGCAGGCCGCAGACCCCGCCGCCCAGCGCGCCGCACTTGCCGCTGGCCGCGACGTGCTGCGCGGCCGCTTCGAGTCCGGGCAGATCGGCCGCGAACTGCTGCGCGAACTCGCCCTCCAGACCGACCGCCATCTGCGCATTGCCTGGAACGTAGGCCTGATGCCCCGGGAAGCGGCATTGATCGCCGTCGGCGGCTATGGGCGCGGCCAGCTTTTTCCCTATTCCGACGTCGACATCCTGATCCTGCTGCCGGAGGCCGCAGACGAAAATCTGCGCGAGAAGCTCGAATCCCTGGTCGGCCGTTTCTGGGACATCGGCCTCGAAACCGGTCACAGCGTGCGCACCCTCGATGAATGCCTGGAAATGGCCGCCAGTGACATCACGGTGCAAACCACCCTGCTCGAGTCGCGGCTGGTCACCGGCAACCGCGAACTGCACCGCCGCTTTGCCCGCCGCATGGCACAGTCCATTGATCCCGCGGCGTTCTGCCGGGCCAAGCACATCGAACAGCAGGACCGCCACCGCCGCCATGCCGAAACGAACCTCGAGCCCAACCTCAAGGAAAGTGCGGGCGGCCTGCGCGACCTCAACACCATACTCTGGATTTCGCGCGCCGCCGGACTCGGCCGCACCTGGCTGGAACTCGCACGGCGCGGCTTCATCACGCGCGACGAGGCGGTCGCGATCACGCGCCACGAGCGGGTGCTGGAGCTGCTGCGCATCCGCCTGCACTACCTCGCCGGACGGCGCGAGGACCGACTGCTGTTCGACCACCAGAATGCGCTCGCACGCCAGCTCCGTTTCGCGGAACGCCCGGGCAAGCGTGCCAGCGAACGGCTGATGCAGCGCTACTACCAGACCGCCAAGGCAGTCTCCCAGCTCAACACCATCCTGCTGCAGAACCTCGAGCGCCGCATTTCCCCCCCCGGCAATCGCAAGATCAAGCCCTTAAACGAACGCTTTGTCGTACTCGGCGACCTGCTCTCGGCGCCGGACGAGAGCCTGTTTGAACGCGATCCGGCGGCAATCCTCGAAGCCTTCGCAATGATGCAGCAGCACCCGGAGATCAAGGCCGTGGGCGCCTTCACGCTGCGCGCGCTGTGGCGTGCGCGCCGCCGCATCACGCCCTCGGCGAGGCGCGATCCCAGAATGCGAGAACTGTTCCTCGGCATACTGCGCAGCCCCACCCGGGTGATCCGTGAACTCAGGCGCATGCACCAGTTTGACATCCTCGGCCGCTACATCCCGGCGTTCGGACGCATCGTCGGCCAGATGCAGCACGACCTCTACCACGTCTACACCGTAGACGAGCACATCCTGAAGGTGGTGCGTAACCTGCGCCGCTTCGCGGTACCCGAGCTTGCCCACGAATTCCCGCTGTGCAGCCGTCTGATGACGGAGTTCGACCGCCCCGAACTGCTCTATCTTGCAGGCCTGTTCCATGACATCGCCAAGGGCCGCGGCGGAGACCACTCCGATCTGGGCAAGGTGGACGCGCTGCGCTTCTGCAGGACACAAGAGCTGGCACAGGAGGACGGCGAGCTGGTGGCCTGGCTGGTGGAACAGCACCTGGTCATGTCCTCCACCGCGCAGAAGCAGGATCTCGCGGACCCTGACGTCATCGCCGCCTTTGCCGCACGCGTCGGCACCGACCGCCGCCTGGTCGCGCTGTATCTGCTGACGGTCGCCGACATCCGCGGTACCAGCCCCAAAGTCTGGAACGCCTGGAAGGGCAAGCTGCTGGAAGACCTCTTCCACGCCACCCGCCGCCGGCTCGCCGGCGACAGCCCCGCACCCCAGGACGGCCAGCGCGCAAGGCAGGAAGAGGCGCTGGCCATCCTCCGCCTGTATGCCCTTGACGACAGCGCCTGCCGTGAGCTGTGGGCCCAGCTCGACACCGCCTACTTCCTCGGCCACGACCCCCAGGAGATCGCCTGGCACACCCGGCAGCTGTGGCGCCAGGTCAACACCGGCTCGCCGGTGGTGCGGGCACGCCTTTCACCCGCGGGCGAGGGGCTGCAGGTGCTGGTGTACACGCCGGACAGGAAGGAACTGTTTTCGCGGATCTGCAGCTTTTTCGAGAGCATCAGCTTCAACATCTTCGAAGCCAAGGTGCACACCACCCGCCACGGTTACGCCCTAGACAGCTTCCACGTGCAGGATGCCTCGAACCGCCAGATCGGCTACCGCGACCTGATCAGCTATGTCGAATACGAGCTGACCGGGCGTCTGGCCAGCCCCGGGCCCCTGCCCCCGCTGTCCAAGCCGCGCCTGAGCCGCCAGCTGCGCCACTTTCCGATCACCCCGCAGGTCAGCATCCAGTCGGACGAACGCGGCACTTACCGCATCCTGTCCATCGTCGCCGGCGACCGGCCAGGCCTGCTGTCACGGATTTCACGAACACTCACCGCCTTCGACATCAACCTGCATTCAGCCAAGATCAACACGCTGGGAGACCGCGCCGAGGATATATTCGTGGTCAGCGGTGCAGCGCTGTCGAATCCCAAGGCCAGCGTGCAATTCGAAAGCGATCTGCTCGACCAGCTCAAGGTCTGAGCACCGCAGGACTCAGTCGTCCGCGACTGCCTGGCCGGGAAACAGCTCTTCAGTGAACCCGAAACGGGTGAAATCACGGACCCGCATCGGGTAAAGAATGCCGTCGAGATGGTCGCATTCGTGCTGTACCACGCGCGCGTGAAAGCCCTCGACGGTCCGGTCGATGAGCTGTCCGCGGGCGTCAAAACCGCGGTAACGCAGGCGCCTCAGCCGAGGCACCCAGCCGCGAAGACCAGGCACCGACAGGCATCCCTCCCAACCCTCCTCGAGCTCGTCGGACAGCGCCTCAAGCGCGGGGTTGACCAGCACCGTGTAGGGAACAGGTTCAGCTTCGGGATATCGCGGACTGGCACTGAATCCGAAAATCACCACGCGCAGCGCAACGCCGATCTGCGGCGCGGCGAGACCCGCGCCATCGAGCGCACGCATGGTGTCTTCCATGTCGCGCAGCAGATCGTCCAGCTCGGGAGAGCCGAAGCGATCAACCGGCCTCGATACCTGCAGCAGCCGCGGATCCCCCATGCGCAGCACGGGCCTAACCGCCATCGTCCGCCCCCATCATCGCCAGCAGACTGACCACATCGCGCATCACCTGCGCCGAGACCTCGCGGATCCGCTCCATGGAGATGCCATCCTGGTTGTCACCGCATCCGGCCGCGGGGTTGACCACCGCCGCCAGCATCGCGTATTCAAGGCCCAGTTCACGCGCAAGCACTGCCTCCGGCATGCCGGTCATGCCCACGAGATCGGCGCCATCATGCGCCATGCGCCGGATCTCGGCCGCAGTCTCCAGCCTCGGACCCTGGGTCGCACCGTAAATGCCCCCCTCCAGCAGCGCGACACCCGCAGTTGCCGCGGCCTTGCGCAACCGCAAACCCAGCGCCGCACTGAATGGCCGGGTGAAATCCACATGCTGCAGCGGTGCGTTGATGCCATCGAAAAAGCTCGACTCCCTGCCCCAGGTATAGTCAATGATCTGGTCGGGCAGGACCAGGCTGCCGGCCGCCATGCCGGGGGCAATGCCGCCCACGGTGGACACGGCGACCACTTCGCGCACGCCAGCCTCGCGCAGGGCCCAGAGGTTTGCGCGGTAATTGATGCGATGGGGCGCGATGGCATGGTCCGGGCCATGGCGCGGCAGGAAAAGCAGGCGCAGGCCGCCCAGATGTCCGCGCAGCAGAGGTGCCGAGGGGGAGCCGTAAGGCGTAGACATCACCAGCGTCTCCTCAACCGCGAGTGACCCAAGGCTGCAAAGACCGCTGCCGCCGATCACACCGAGGACCTTGGCTGGTGAACTCATGATTCGCGCAGTGCGTACACCGCAGGCAGATTGCGCCACAACCCCTTGACGTCCATGCCGTAGCCGAAGACATAGCGGTCCGGCAGCGTGACCCCGCAGAAATCCGCAGCCACGGGCTTGGGCCGGGCCAGCCGTTTCTCGGCGAACACGGCGATCAGGGCCCGATGCGCACCGGCGGAGAGGACCGCAGCCTTTACCGCAGCCAGCGTAATGCCCTCGTCAAGCACATCATCGACGATCAGTACGGTGCGCCCCGCCACCGAGGCGGGCACCGGCGTCCGCCACAGGATCTCGCCGCCCCGGGTGGCCCCGCCATAACGCGATGCATCGACATAATCGATGTCCACCGGCACTTCGATCCGGGTCAGCAACTGGCCCGCGAACACCAGCCCGCCGCGCATCAGCACCAGCGCAAGCGGGCGCACGGTTTCCGTGTGCAGTGCGTGGTTGATGCCCGCGGCAACCCGACCGAGCGCGGCCACGACGGCCTCCGCATCAAGCAGTTGTTCGGACTGCCCCAGCACGGAATGTGCGGCAGCGATGCTGGTGTCGGTGTTCAATAGGTAAAGGTGACGACTTCGTCGTCCATGGCCTGTTCGATGATGTAGGCACCGCCGACAATTTCCGTCACCTCAGGGATCAGGTCATCACCCCAAAGCTCCAGTGTCGGGGTGCAGACCTTGAACTTGACGCCAGCCTCGTGGGCGTCGCGGATGAAGTCATAGACACTCTTGCTTGCACCTTGCTTGACGAACAGGTTCTCGGCGACCCCCTTCTTTGCAAGCTGCCCGGCACTGCCGGTAAACACCAGTTCAACGTGATAGTCCATCGCCGCGGCAACCGTGGCCTGGAAAAACGGGGCGCCAAGCTCGGCGGCCCGCGCCGGGTCGGTATTCGCCATCACGATCATGAGCCTGCGGGCCATCGTCAAAGATTCCATTGCAAAGCAGCGCGAATGTTAGCACGCAGCGTGCAGCGCTCAACCGCCAAGCCTGCGCAGGTAGCGACGGAAATCCCTGCCGATTTCGGGGTGGCGCAGACCCAGCTCGACATTGGCTTCGAGGTAGCCCAGCTTGCTGCCGCAATCGTAGCGACGGCCTTCAAATTCATGCGCCAGAACAGTCTGATTTTCAAGCAGCCGGGCAATGGCATCGGTCAGCTGGATTTCGCCGCCACGACCCGCGGTAGCGCCGGCGAGCTCATCGAAGATCTCGGGAGTCAGAATGTAACGTCCAACAACGCCGAGCGTCGAAGGCGCCTCGGCCGCCGGGGGTTTTTCGACGATGCCGGTAATGGCATGGGGTGCGCGCGCCCCCCTGGGCAACGCGACCACCCCATAGCGGTAAATTTCAGCGCGCGGCACCCGTGCCACCGCCACCACTGAACAGCGTTCCCGGCGGTGCAGCCGTTCCATCTGCGCCAGCACCGGAACCCTGGCGCTGATCAAATCGTCCGCCAGCAGCACCGCAAAGGACTCGTTGCCGACCGCGGGGCGCGCGCACAGCACGGCGTGGCCGAGCCCCAGCGGTTCCGACTGGCGCACGAAAATGCAGCTGACATTGCCCGGCAGGATGCCGCGCACCTGTTCCAGCAGCGCAGTCCTGCCGCCGCGCTGCAGCGCATGTTCGAGCTCGAAGGCCTGGTCAAAGTGGTCTTCGATCGCGCGCTTGCCGCGGCCGGTCACAAAAATCAGCTCCTCGACCCCGGCAGCCACCGCTTCCTCGACCGCGTACTGGATCAGCGGCTTGTCGACAACCGGCAGCATCTCCTTCGGGCTGGCCTTGGTCGCCGGCAGGAATCGTGTGCCCAGTCCCGCGACGGGAAACACGGCTTTGCGGACGGAAGTCCTGGAAGAAGCTTTCAGGCTTGCGTTGATGGCCATTTGAACTCCCCAATCATCATTTGCCGAGCAGCGCCAAAAGCCCGGCTTCGTCAATCACCGGCACACCCAGCGCCTGTGCCTTGTCGAGTTTGCTGCCGGCGTCGGTCCCGGCCACCACGTAATCGGTTTTTTTCGACACGCTGCCGCTGACCTTGCCACCGGCAGCCTCGATCCTTGCCTTGGCTTCATCACGCCCCATACCGGGCAGCGTGCCCGTCAGCACCAGTGTTTTTCCCGAAAGCCTGCCGCTCCCGGCGGACACGACCTCCGCACGCGGACTGACTCCCAGTTCGACCAGCCGGGTGATGACCTCGCGATTGTGGGCCTGGCCCAGGAAATTGGCGATGCTCTGCATGATTTCGGGACCTACACCGGCAAGCAGCGGCTCCTCCGGTTCCAGCCCTTTGCTGCGACGGCGGTTGTTTTCCTTCTGCACCCGCTCTTTTTCGTCAATCAGCTCGGCCCA
>JAJTHX010000159.1 GCA_021300125.1 Betaproteobacteria bacterium
CCAAGCACGAAATACTTCATCGCGGCCTCGGTCGCGCGCACCGAGTCGCGCTGCAGCGCAACCATCGAATACAACGACAGCGCCAGCAGTTCGAGGCCGAGGTAAAGCGTGAGCAGGTGGTTGGCCGAGATCATGACCATCATGCCCAGCGTTGCAAACAGCGCCAGCGTGAAGAACTCGCCGCGGAAGAGGCCGCGCGCGGCGTTGTAGGCGCGGGCATAAACCAGCATCACGATCACCGCCACGCAGGTGGCGAGCTTCAGCGCGTCGGCCATCAGATCGTCGACGAACATGCCGCTGAAGGTGTAGACCGGCTCGGCATTGCCGGTGAAGAAGGTCAGCAGCGCGCAGCCGGCAAGCGTGAACTGGGTGAGCCCGTAGGTGACAACGCGGTTGTCGTCGCTGATGAACAGGTCGACGATCAGCACCACGCAGGCCATCACCAGGAGGAACAGCTCCGGGTAGGCGGGCCACAGGGGCATGATGTATTCCATGGCGGTTCCGATTCCTGTTGCGGCTATTGCAGCGGCAGCTTGCTGAACGAGACGTGGGCAAGCAGATCATTGACCGAAACGTGCAGCACCTCGGCGAAGGGCTGCGGCCAGATCCCCATCCACAGCGTGAGCACGGCCAGCACGCCGAGGATCAGGAACTCGCGGGCATTGATGTCCTTGAGCTCAGCGACATGATCGTTGGCGACCGCGCCGAAGACGACGCGCTTGTACATCCACAACGTGTAGGCCGCGCCGAAGATCAGCGTGACCGAGGCGGCAAAGGCGTACCAGAAGTTCACCTGCATCGCGCCCATGATCACCAGGAACTCGCCGACGAAACCGCTGGTGCCGGGCAGGCCGGCATTGGCCATCGCAAACAGCATGAACAGCGCGGCGAACACCGGCATGCGGTTGGCCACCCCGCCGTAGTCGGCGATGTTGCGCGAGTGCATGCGGTCATAGAGCACACCGACGCAGAGGAACAGTGCGCCCGAGACAAAGCCGTGCGAGATCATCTGGATGATCGCGCCCTCGACCGCCTGCGGGTTGAACAGGAAGGTGCCGAGCGTGACGAAACCCATGTGCGAAATCGACGAATAGGCGATCAGCTTTTTCATGTCGGTCTGCACCAGCGCGACCAGCCCGATGTAGACCACCGCGATCAGCGACAGCGTGATCACCACCGGCGCCAGCAGCTGGCTCGCGTCGGGCACGATGGGCAGGGAAAGGCGCAGGAAACCGTAGCCGCCGAGCTTGAGCATGATCGCGGCCAGCACCACCGAGCCGCCGGTGGGGGCCTCGACGTGGGCATCGGGCAGCCAGGTGTGCACCGGCCACATCGGCACCTTGACCGCAAAGGCCATGAAAAATGCAATAAAAACAAGTAATTGCGCAATCATCGGCAATTGCGCGCGGTAGAAGTCGAAGAAGCTGAAGCTCGCCCCGGCGGCGAAATAGAGATAAATCAGCGCCACCAGCGACAGCAGCGAGCCGAGCAGCGTGTAGAGGAAGAACTTGACCGCGGCATACACCCGGTTGGGTCCGCCCCAGACGCCGACGATGATGAACATCGGGATCAGGGTTGCCTCGAAGAAGACATAGAACAGCAGCGCATCGAGCGAGGCGAACACGCCGTTCATCAGGCCGGAGAGCACCAGGAATGCCGCCATGTACTGCGACACGCGGCTCCGGATCACCTCCCAGCCCGCGATCACCACGATCACCGTGGTCAGGCTGTTCAGCAGGATCAGCAGCAGCGAGATGCCGTCGATGCCGAGGTGGTAGTTGGCGTTGAACGCCTCGATCCAGGGCCGCATCTCGACGAACTGGAAGCCGCCCAGCTGCGGATTGAAACCGGTGTAGAGCGGGATCGTCACCGCAAAGCTGATCGCGGCGCCGATGAGCGCGATCACGCGCGAGGCCTGGGCGTTGCGGTCGCCGCCGGTGAGCAGCACCGCGATGCCGGCGATGATCGGGGCCCAGATGGCGAGGCTCAGTAGTGGTAATCCCTGCATCATGTTCGGTTCTTGTTGTCCGGTTTCAGCGCGGGTAGGCCAGTGTCAGCAGCAGCAGGATGCCGACGATCATCGCAAAGGCGTAGTGGTAGATGTAGCCCGACTGCAGGCGGCGGACCACCGCGGCGCACCAGCCCACCAGCCGTGCCGAACCGTTGACCATCACGTTGTCGATGACCGCGACGTCGCCGACCTTCCACAGGCCGGCGCCCAGCGCGCGCGAACCGCCCGCGAAGAACCAGTCGTTGAAACGGTCGAGGCCGTATTTCTCGATGAGGATCGTCACCACCACGCCCCAGCGGCGGCGCAGCTTCGCCGGCAGCTCGGGACGGACGAGGTAGAGGAACCAGGCGGTCGCGGCGCCGGCCACCGCCATCCAGAACGGCAGCGTGGCCACGGCGTGGGTCATCATGCCGAAGACGCCGGTGAAATTCTGCGCCAGGGTCGCCATCGCGCTGTGCGCAGGGTTGACGGTGATCGCACTGCCGAAATAGTTGCCGTAGACGAAGGTGCCGATCAGCCAGCCCGAGGCCACCGACGGAATCGCCAGCATCAGCAGCGGGAAAGTCACCACCCAGGGCGACTCGTGCGGCTTGCCGTGGCCGTGATCGTCATGGTGATCGTCGTGGGCATGGTCATCATCGGCGCCCGCCGCTTTGGCCTCGGCATCCGCGGCCTTCACGTCGGGATGGTCCGGATCGGCAAAGCGTTCCTTGCCGTGGAAGGCGTAGAACACCAGCCGGAAAGAGTAGAAGCCGCCGACAAACACGCCGGCCACCGCCAGCGCGTAGGCGAATGCAGCACCAGGCACCGTGGCATGGCGCAGCGCCTCGACGATGGTCTCCTTGGAGAAGAAGCCCGCAAACGGCGGCAGGCCGGCATTGGCGATGGCGCCGATCAGTACCGTCAGGTAGGTGATCGGCATGTATTTCGCCAGCCCGCCCATCTTGCGCATGTCCTGCTGGTGGTGCATCGCGATGATCACCGAACCCGCGCCGAGGAACAGCACCGCCTTGAAGAAGGCGTGGGTGAAGAGGTGGAAGATCGCGGCGGAGTAGGCCGAGGCGCCCAGCGCCA
>JAJTHX010000404.1 GCA_021300125.1 Betaproteobacteria bacterium
GCCGCGTCTGCCGCGGCCCGCGAGCTGCTGCTCCGCCGCCAGCACCAGGCCGCCGGGCGCACCTTGCGCGGCACGCGCAAGCAGCGCGCTGTTGGTGGAATCGACGCGGTCGGCAATTTCGATCGTGAATACGTGTGCCCGGTCGCCGAGCGCCTCGCGCAAGCGCCCGGCATCGAGCAGCGACAACGGGCAATCCAGGCGGTAACCGCGGCCGCGCACGGACTCGACGCGCAGACCCGCAGCGTTGAGATCACGGATGCCGTACCATACCGCGCTGCGCGTGACGCCAAGCCCCCCGGCAATGTCCTCGCCGGAGTGAAAAGCACCATCAGCCAGTGCGCGCAGGGTCTGGAAAGCCAGGGTGTTCATCGCGGCCGCTAGCATAGCCGATCACGATAGCCCGCTGGGGAGTGTCGGCTAGAATCGTCACCGTCATGCAATCCGGTCCCGCCCACATCGAGCGCGCGCTCGAAGTGTTCACCCCGCTGCGCGGGGCGCCGCCCGATTGCATCGCCAGCCTTCGTGCGGAAACCGGCCTGCTCCACGTGCCCGCGGGCACACACCTGTTTGACGTAGGCTCGCGCTGCATGGCCTTCCCGCTGGTGATTGACGGCGCGATACGCGTATCCAAGGTCAGCGCGCAGGGATGCGAAATCCTGCTCTACCAGGTCACGCCGGAGAAGAGCTGCGTGCTCACCAGCAGCTGCCTGCTCGGCCATGCCGACTGCACCGCGGCTGCGATCGCCGAAACCGCAGTCACGCTGGTGGTGGTGCCGCGCCGTTGTATGACGACCTGCTCGCCCGCCACGAAGCCTTCCGCCGCCATGTCTTCGCGTTGTTTGCGGCGCGCCTCGACGATCTCACGCTCCTGGTCGAAGCCGTCGCCTTCCATCGCCTCGACCCGCGTCTCGCCACATTGCTGCTCACGCGCGGACCCGTACTGCATGCCACGTATCAGGCGCTGGCTGGCGAACTGGGCAGCGTGCGCGAAATAGTGAGCCTGCTGCTGGGCCATTTCGCTGCGCGCGGGCTGCTACGGCTGGGCCGTAGCGGATCCAAGCGGCTGACGCGGAGGGCTTGCGCCTGCTCATCGAAGATCAAAATAAATAATTAAAACAATGAGTTATTTTTTAACCGGGTTACAAACAGGGATTGCCGCAAGGCGCATGCTGTATTCATGGCGTGTGCCATTTGAATCCGGGAGATTGCAATGAAAGCCAATGTGGGTGGTATCGATAAAGTCCTGCGCATCGTGGTCGGCCTCGGTGTGCTGTCGCTGTTGTTCCTGCTCGAAGGGCCGGCGCGCTGGTGGGGTCCGGTCGGCCTGGTGCCCCTGCTGACCGGCCTCATGGGCTGGTGTCCGGCCTATACGCTGATTGGCTTCAATACCTGCCCGGCGAAGCAGCAATCAGGCGCCCGCGCAGTCCCATGGCGCACTGAGCCCGGCCGAGGCCGGGCTTTTTTTTCCCGTCCGGGGCCCGCGCAAGCCGGCTATCATGATCCGCATCGGAATCGCGCCCGCGCACTGACAACCGCGGGGCGACGCTCCCCAGGGAGAAGATCATGAACAGACTCTGCACGGCAGGGCTCACCGCACTTGCCTTCACATTCGTCGGCCCGGCCATCGCGCAAACCTATCCGGCCAAGCCGATCCGCATCATCGTACCGTTTCCGGCCGGCGGCACCTCCGACATCCTGACGCGGCTGATCGGCGCGAAACTGCACGAGGCCTGGGGCCAACCGGTGCTCGCCGACAATCGCCCTGGCGCCAACGGCAACATCGGGGCCGACATGGTGGCGCGCGCCGCGCCCGACGGCTATACCCTGGTACTGATGGACGTCGGCAATCTGGCGATCAGCCCCAGCGTGTTTGCCAAGCTGCCCTTCGACATCATCCGCGAGTTCGCACCGGTCACCGTGGTGTCGTATTCACCGCACATCCTCGCCGCGCATCCGAGCATGCCGGCGCGCACGGTGAGGGAGGTCATCGCACTGGCCAAGGCACGGCCGGGCAAGCTCAACTACGCCACCGGCCTCGGCGGCGCACCGCATATGGCCGGGCTGATGTTCGCCTACCGCACCGGTATCCAGTGGACCTATATCCCGACCAAAGGCGGGGCCGCGAACATCCTGATCGTCACCACCGGTGAAGCCGATATCCTGTTCAACGGCATGCTGGCCACCCTGCCCCACACCAAAAGCGGTCGGCTGCGCCTGATTGCGGTGTCCAGCGACAAGCGTTTTCCGACGCTGCCTGACACGCCGACGGTCGCGGAAACACCGGGTCTGGAAGGTTTTGTCACCGGCTCCTGGCAGGGGGTGCTGGCTCCGGGGAAAACACCGCCGGAACTGGTCTCGCGGCTGCAGGCGGAAATCGCGCGCATCATCCACACGTCCGACATCAAGGAAAAACTGTCGGGCCAGGGCGCCGATCCGATCGGCAGCAGCCCTGCGGAGATGGGCCGCTGGCTTGCTGCTGAAAAAGACCGCTGGGCGAAAGTAATCAAGGCGACCGGTTTCAAGCTGGAGCAGTAACCCCGGGCTCGCCTGGCAGTGCTCACGCGAGCTACGGGGGCGCGATACTGATTCGCCAGGATCCTCATCCGCCAATGCCCGCTCGACCAGCCGCGAAAGCACCAGCGCAGCACTCTGTCCAAAGCGGGCCGGACCGTATTCCCTCGCCCGAGATGTTCGGCTAGGCTCGAAGCTTGCGCTATCATCGGTTGCCCCTTGCATGAAACCCAAAAAACAGATCATCGCCATCGGCGGCGCCGCGCTGCCGATGGACCTCGACAACCTGCTGCTGATGGACTATTTCATGAAGCAGACCGGCAAGCGCAAGCCGAAGATCTGCTTCATCGGCACCGCACACGGTGATGCCGATGCCGGGCGGCTGCGTTTTTACGCCGGCGCCAGCCAGTTCTCCTGCAAACCCACCCACCTGCCGCTGTTCGCGCGCACACCGCGCGACCTCGAATCCTTCGTGCTGGAACAGGATGCGATCTTTGTCGGTGGCGGCAACACGCGCAGCATGCTTGCGGTATGGCGTGACTGGGGACTCGATACCCACCTGCGCGCGGCCTGGGCGCGCGGCATCGTGCTCGGCGGCTGGAGCGCGGGCTCGATCTGCTGGTTCGAGCAGGGCATCACCGACTCCGTTGCCGGGCCGCTGACCGTGCTGCCGTGCCTTGGTTTCCTGGCTGGCAGCAATTGCCCGCATTACGACAGCGAGGCGCAGCGGCGGCCCACCTACCGCCGGCTGGTGGCGGGCGGACGTATCGCCGAGGGTTACGCCGCTGATGATGGCGTGGCGCTGCATTTCATCAACGGCCGGCTCGCCCGCACGGTCGCAAACCGGCACGGCGCGCGCGGCTGGAGCCTGCGGCGCAGCGGCCGTCGCGCCATCGAGCGCGCGCTACCCACCCGGCTGCTCTGATCAGTGCATCCCATACGGACCTGAGCCTGTCCGCCACGGGTTAGAATGGCGACGCTCGATCCTCCCGCAACCGCCACCCGAAGCAGCATGTCGAAGAACCCCCGGCCCGCCGCCGAACCCGCCGCATCGTCGTCCAATTTCATCCGCAGCCATATCGAGGCCGACCTCGCCTCGGGCAAGTATGCCGCGCGCACCTGGGGCGGACGGCCCGGCCCTGCGCGGGCGCACGCCGGCGCACCGGCGGATCCGGCAAAAATCCGCACCCGCTTTCCGCCGGAACCCAACGGCTACCTGCATCTGGGCCACGCCAAGTCGATCTGCCTGAACTTCGGCCTTGCCCTCGGTTACGGCGGCGCCTGCCACCTGCGCTTCGATGACACCAATCCGGAAAAGGAAGAACAGGAATACGTTGATTCGATCCGGGACGCGGTGCAATGGCTGGGCTTCGAGTGGGGGTCCAACGGCTATTTCGCCAGCGACTACTTCGGCTTCATGTACGAGGCTGCGGAATACCTGATCACCTCCGGCAACGCTTATGTCGACGAGCAGAGCGCAGAACAGATGCGCGCAAGCCGCGGCACGCTCACAGAGCCCGGAAAGCCCGGCCCCTGGCGCGAACGCCCGGCCGCCGAATCGCTGGCGCGGTTGCGCGAGATGCGCGAAGGCCGGTACGCCGACGGCGCGATGGTCCTGCGCGCGAAGATCGACATGGCCTCGCCCAACATGAACCTGCGAGACCCGGCGATCTATCGCATCCGCAAGGCGACTCACCACCGCACCGGCGACGCCTGGTGCATTTACCCGATGTACACCTTCGCGCATCCGATCGAGGATGCGCTGGAGAACATCACGCATTCGATCTGCACTCTCGAGTTCGAGGACCAGCGGCCGTTCTACGACTGGCTGCTCGGAAAGCTCGCCGACGGCGGACTGCTGGCCCGGCCGCTGCCGCAGCAGATCGAATTCGCGCGGCTCAACCTGACCAATGTCGTGCTGTCCAAGCGCCGGCTGATCCAGCTGGTGGAGGAACAGCATGTCTCCGGCTGGGACGACCCGCGCATGCCGACGCTGGCCGGCGCGCGCCGCCGCGGCTACACGCCGGAGGGCTTTCGCCTGTTCGCCGAGCGCATCGGTGTGTCCAAGGCTGATTCCTGGATCGACTACTCGGTGCTCGAAGACTGCATGCGCGAGCACCTCAACGAAGTCGCCGAACGCCGCGTCGCCGTACTCGACCCGCTGAAGCTCATCATTGAAAACTATCCTGAAGGACAGCAGGAAGACTGTTTCGCGCCCAACCATCCGCAGAAACCGGAGCTTGGCCAGCGGGCAATGCCGCTCACGCGCGAGCTGTGGATCGAGCGCGAAGACTTCACTGAAACGCCGCCCAAGGGCTACTTCCGCCTGTTTCCCGGCAACAAGGTGCGGCTGCGCTACGGCTATGTCGTCGAATGCACCGGCTTCAGCAAGGATCAGCAGGGCAGGATCACCGCCGTACATTGCAACTATCTGCCCGACACCAAATCCGGCACGCCGGGCGCGGAGTCTATCAAGGTCAAGGGCAACATCCACTGGGTCAGCGCCGTGCGGGCACACGCCGCCGAGGTCCGGCTCTACGACCGGCTGTTCAAGGCACCGCACCCCGGTGCCGGCGGACGGGATTTCCTGCTCGACCTCAACCCGGAATCGGCGCGCAGTGTGACCGCGCAACTCGAACCGGCACTGGCCGGCGCCGCAGCCGGCACGCGTTTCCAGTTCGAGCGCCACGGCTATTTCGTGACCGACCTGCGCGACTCCGCGCCGGGACGGCCGGTACTCAATCGCGCGGTGACCCTGCGCGATTCCCGGGGCCGATAGACCGGGGCGGTGCGTAACGGCCTCGAACGCATCGTGAGCGCTTGCTGCGGATATGGCCGGCCCTGATCGCCCTCATGCAGTGTGCAGCAGCAGGGCCTGCCGCGGCCTCTACCGCGCCTCAGTTCAAATCGCTGAAACTCGCGGCTGGCGAAGGCCGCATCGCTGCCGCCGCATCGCTGTTGATACTGGAGGACCCGAGTCTCAAACTCGACATCACGGATGTGATGCATCCGGTCAACGCCTCACGTTTCCAGCCAGCTGCGCCTGATACAGGCACCGGCGCACTCAACTACAGTTTCTCCAAATCCGCGTAGTGGCTGGCGCTGCCGGTGACGGTGGATGCGGCGCCCGGCCGCCGGCGACATGAAAATGTTTTCGGAGCGTCCCTATGCGCACCGCAACCTGGTATTTCCGCTCGCACTGTGGCCGGGCGAAACCCAGACCATCTACCTTCGCGTCACCACCGAAGGCACGGTGACGCTAGCGGTCACCCTGTGGCAGCCCGAGGCGCTAGCCGCGGGCGACCGCATCGACTACAGCCTGCCCAGCCTCTGCTACGGCATGTTGCTCGCGCTGTGCCTCTACAACCTGCCGCTCTTCAGCAGGACGCGTGAGCCGACCCTCCTCGCCTATGTCGCCTTCACGGTATCGATGGCCATCGGCCAGCTGTCATTGAACGGCTTTGGCAACCGGTTCCTGTAGGGGGGATACCCGCGCCGGGGGCGACCTCGCGCTGCCGGTGGGCATGGCACTGACCGGGGTGACCAGCTCGATTTTCGTGCGGCTCTTCCTGAACACGCGGCGCACTTCGTCCCATGACGGGCTGTTGCGGGCGAGCGTGGGGTTGCTCGTGATTGCGATCCTGCTCGCGCTTTACCTGCCGTACCGGCCGCTGGCGATTTTCGTGTCGCTGCTCGGCATGGTTTTTTGGCAGTGGCGGTGATAACTGGCATTCATCTGGTCCGGGCCAGCCACCCCGGTGGGCGTTTTTCCTGCTGGCCTGGACTGCGCGGCCTCGCGCTGCAGGATCCGCACACCGGCGTCGCGAACCGCCTGTTCCTGAACGACCGCATCGAGCGCGCGATCAATCGCGCGCGACGCAGCGGCGACCATGTCGCGCTGCTGATGATCGACCTCGATAATTTCAAGCCGATCAACGACCGCTTTGGCCACGCCGTCGGTGACAAGCTGCTGATCACGATCGTCAACTGCGTCCGCGCCATGGTGCGCGAAACCGACACCCTGGCACGCATCAGCGACCACGAATTCGTGCTGCTGCTGGAGGACATACGCGAATCCGACGGCATCGGCAACACCGCCGAAAAGCTGATGGAGAAGGTGCGTAAACCGATCTCAACTGACGGTGGCAACAATGTCTTGGTCAGCGCCAGCATCGGCATCTCGTTCGCACCGATGCACGCCAAAAAGACCGCACACCAGCCCGACCGGGCCGTTGTCGAGTTGTATCAAGCGAAGTCCGGCGGCCGCAACCGCTACAATATCGCCGCCTGATGTCAATACGGGCGCCGCGCGTCCGCGAACCGGGGAGAACCAAAATGGGCAGCAATACGAAAATCGCCGTCATCACCGGCGCCGGCAGCGGCATCGGCAAGGCCACCGCGCTGGCCTTCCTCAGGGATGGCTGGAGCGTGGCCCTGGTCGGCCGCCGTGCCGATGCCCTCGATGCCGCGCTGGACGAGGCCGGGCCTGACGCCTCACGCGGCCTTGCCGTGCCGGCGGATGTCGGCAATCCCGAATCGGTGGCAAAACTGTTCACAGCGGTCGAGCACCGCTTCGGCCGCATCGACATGCTGTTCAACAACGCCGGGCAGAACGCACCGGGCGTGCCCTTCGAGGACCTGCCCTACGACAAATGGAAGGCGGTGATGGACACCAATCTCACCGGCAGCTTCCTCTGCGCGCAGGCAGCGTTCCGGATGATGAAGAACCAGACCCCGCAGGGCGGGCGCATCATCAACAATGGCTCGATCTCCGCGCATGCACCGCGGCCCGATTCGGCGCCCTACACCGCCTCCAAGCACGGCGTGTCGGGACTCACCCGCACGATCTCGCTCGACGGCCGCAAGTACAACATCGCCTGCTGCCAGGTCGATGTCGGCAATGCGATGACCGAACTCGCGGCGCGCATGTCCAAGGGCGTGAAGCAAGCCGATGGCGCGATCAAGGTCGAACCGATGATCAACGTCACCGATGTCGCGAAATCGGTGCTGTTCATGGCCAACCAGCCGCTGGACGTCAACATCTACCACCTGATGGTGATGGCGACGAACATGCCCTACGCCGGGCGCGGCTAGGCCGCAGCCCGTGGTGCCGGCCTAGGCCGCCGACGCCAGCAACTGCCGCGACAGGCGGCCGGCAATACCCGTGATCGCGAGCGACACCGGCGATCCAGGTGAGCTTTCCAGCAGCAGTCGCCGGCTGCGCACCGCGGCAGGTACGTCTGCATCGTGCGGAATTTCTCCCAGGAAACCAAGCTGCGGCGGTGGTGCTTCAGCGCTGGTCAGGAAGCGATCCACCACCTGCTGCAGCTGCTTCGTCAGTGTCACACCCTCTCCTGGCCGGCGCACCTGATTGATGACCAGATGCACACGGCTCCGGTGGCAGTCGGCTGACAGCACCTTGATCGTGGCGTAGGCATCGGCCAATGCGGTTGGTTCTGGCGTGGTCACCACCACCAGCTCGTCGGCGAGCGAGGCGGCATACTGGACGAGGTCGGTAATGCCCGCTCCGGTGTCGATAAGCAGACAGTCATAACGGCTGCCAAGGCGATCGAGCAGCATGCGCATGCGCTCGCGCAGCTCCCCCGAAAGCCGCGCGTATTCGGCGATGCCCGAACCCGCGGGCAACACCGAAAAACCGCAGGGTGCGGTGAGGATCACGTCCTCCAGCTCGACGACCCCGTTGAGCACATCGTGCAGGGTCGACTTGGGCTGCAGGTTGAGGATGATGTCGAGGTTGGCGAGGCCGAGGTCGGCGTCAATCACCAGCACGCGCCGGCCGGCGCGCGCGAGCGCGGCTGCAATATTGGCGCTGAGGAAAGTCTTGCCGACACCACCCTTGCCGCTGGTCACGGCAATGGTGTGGGCCTTGCGGCTTGCTTCGTTCATGATGAACTGCTCCAATTCGGATCAAGCAGCGCGGCGCGCTCTTCAGGGGTGATCGCCGGGGTCGGGGTGCCGGCCTGGCGCACGCAATTGCGTCCGGCCTCTTTGGCGGCATACAGTGCACCGTCGGCGGCTGCAATCAGCGCCATGGATGTCACCCCGGCCCAAGGCGCGACTGCGGCCACACCGCAGCTGAGGGTGATTGGCAGCGGCGTACCGTCATCGAGAAAAACCCGGGCGTTCTCGATCGTGGCAAGCAGGCGCCCGGCGACGCGGCAGGCCTGCTGCAGCTGGCTGCTGGGCAGGACCGCCGCGAACTCCTCGCCGCCGATGCGCGCCACCGTGTCCATCGGCCGCACACCGGATTCGAGCAGGCTTGCCAGCATTTTCAGCACGCGGTCGCCGGCGGGATGGCCGTGGCGGTCATTGATCGATTTGAAATGATCAATGTCGAGCAGCAGCAGCGACAGCGGCTCGCCGGTGCGCGCCACCCGGTCGAGCTCGCGGTCGAGCACCAGCCGGAACTGGAGCAGGTTGGCCAGCCCGGTCAGACCATCGCGCGAGGACAGCTCGCACAGTCCGTCGATTACCGCCTGCAGGGCAGCGACATCCGACACACCGGCATCTGCGGCCGCGCCATGGCCGGCGTGACGCAGCAGGCGCAGGGCCTCTTCCAGATTGAGCGCGCCGCTAGCGGCCGCAGACTGTGGACGATCCAAGATCAGACCGGCGCGCAAACGCCGCCCCCGGGATGGCTAATGTCCCGGTTACGGCAGGCGCGGGGCGGACTTGAACCGGTGCGAGCGCCGGTTACGGCGCAGCATGGCTGAATGAATAAATTATTCATTAAAAACAATAATTTATAACGAGATTGCCGCGATCAAACTTTGAGTGGCTTGTAGCGCAGGCGCTTGGGCTTGGCGCCCTCTTCACCGAGGCGCTTGCGTTTGTCGGCTTCGTATTCCTGGTAGTTGCCGGCAAAGAAAGTCCACTGCGAATCGCCTTCGGCGGCGAGGATGTGCGTGGCGATGCGGTCGAGGAACCAGCGGTCGTGCGAGATCACCAGCACGCAGCCGGCGAACTCCAGCAGTGCATCTTCCAGCGCGCGCAGCGTTTCCACATCGAGGTCGTTTGACGGCTCGTCGAGCAGCAGCACGTTGGCGCCCTTCAGCAACGTATGCGCGAGGTGCAGGCGACCGCGCTCGCCGCCGGACAGGGTGCCCACTTTCTTCTGCTGGTCCTGGCCCTTGAAGTTGAAGCGGCCGAGATAGGCGCGCGAGGGCATCTCGAACTTGCCGACGTTGATGATGTCGAGCCCGCCGGAGATCGCCTCCCAGGCGGTCTTGTCGTCGGGCAGTGCCTCGCGCGACTGGTCCACCACCGCGAGCTTCACCGTCGAACCGATCACCACTTCACCCGAGTCCGGCTTGTCCCTGCCGGCGATCATCTTGAACAGCGTCGACTTGCCGGCGCCATTGGGGCCGATGATGCCGACGATGGCGCCGGGGGGCACCGAGAAGGTCAGCTTGTCGATCAGCAGGCGGTCGCCGAAACCCTTGGACACGTCCTTGAACTCGATGACCTGCTCACCGAGTCGGTCGGCCACCGGGATGAAGATTTCCTGGGTCTCGTTGCGCTTCTGGTAATCAAAGGACGACAGTTCCTCGAAGCGCGCGATGCGTGCCTTCGACTTGGCCTGGCGGCCCTTCGCATTCTGGCGCACCCACTCCAGTTCCTTCGCCAGCGCCTTCTGCCTTGCGGATTCGGTGGCCTCCTCCTTCTTCAGGCGGTCTTCCTTCTGCTCCAGCCAGGAGCTGTAGTTGCCCTTCCACGGAATGCCGTGGCCACGGTCGAGTTCGAGGATCCACTCGGCGGCGTTGTCGAGGAAGTAGCGGTCGTGGGTCACCGCCACCACGGTACCGGGAAAGCGATGCAGGAACTGCTCGAGCCAGTCCACACTCTCGGCATCGAGGTGGTTGGTCGGCTCGTCGAGCAGCAGCATGTCCGGCTTGGACAGCAGCAGCCGGCACAGCGCGACACGACGCTTCTCGCCGCCGGAGAGGTTGGCGATCTTCGCCTCCCAGGGTGGCAGGCGCAGCGCGTCGGCGGCAATCTCCAGCTGGTGTTCGGTATCCGAGCCGGCATTGGCGAGGATGGCCTCGTACTTGGCCTGCTCCGCGGCGAGCTTGTCGAAGTCGGCGTCCGGCTCGGCATAGGCGGCATAAATCTCGTCGAGCTTTTTCTGCGCGCCGAAGACTTCGCCGAGGCCTTCCTCCACCGCTTCGCGCACGGTCTGCTCGGGGTTCAGCTGCGGCTCCTGCTGCAGGAAGCCGATGTTCAGGTTGGGCATCGGCGTCGCTTCGCCGTCGAATTCCTTGTCGACACCGGCCATGATCTTGAGCAGGCTGGACTTGCCCGAGCCGTTGACGCCGAGCACGCCGATCTTGGCGCCGGGGAAAAACGACAGCGAGATGTCCTTGAGGATGACACGCTTGGGCGGCACAACCTTGCCGACCCGGTTCATCGTAAACACGTACTGGGCCATGATGCGAAATTCCGGTGGGTTCGAAAAAGGGGGATGAAAAAGAACCGCGAGGATACCGAAAACCCGCGCCACGCGGGGAATCGGCGCGGGTCGTGGATAATGCGTGCTTTCCCAACGCAACGGAACGGCCCGCATGTCCCTCGTCAGCCCCTGGCTCACCCTCGGTTACGTCATCCCCCACCTCTACACCGACATGGATGCCTACCAGTTCTACCGCGTGGCCCCCGACGGCATGATGCTGGTGTCCACCGGTCTCAACCTGAAGGAATACAGCCTCGCCGCGGTCGAAACCGAGCTGCCGGCGCTGTGGGCGGCCTTTGACCGCCTCAAGGGCAAGAAGGTAGACCGCATCGCGCTGAGCGGCGTGCCGGTGGCTTCGGTGCTCGGCCGCAAAAAGATGCGTGAAATCCTTGATGAAGGCGCGCAGCGCACCGGCATCGCCTGCGACACCGACCTCGAGGCGCACATCGCGACGCTGCAGCATTTCGGTGTCACCAAACTCGCGCTGGCCACACGCTGGCCCGAGCACGTCAATACCGCGCTGTCGAACTACCTGAAGGAAGCGGGCATCGACGTGGTGTCACTGCGCGCCCAGGGCCGCAACCTCGACCAGAACAAGATCTCCAGTCCCCTCGCCGACCATGAGCTGGCGCTGGAGCTGGGCCGCGCCGCCCTCGCCGCCGCCCCTGAAGCCCAGGCCCTGCTGCTGCCCGGCGGCCTGTGGTTCGCGATCCACGCCGTGCCGATCCTCGAGGCCGAGTTCGGCAAGCCGGTGCTGCTCAACATCACCTCGACCACGCGCACGGCACTGGCGGCGGCACCGCAGCCCTTGAAGGTCAGGCCGGATGCGAAGTGGGGGCAGGTAATGGCGGCGTGTTGAGCTGAAGACTGCAAACCATTACTGCCGAAGGCAATCAACGAAGCGACGAAAGCACAACTCGAAAACCCGAGGATTCAGCCATAAACCAGTTGACAAAATCAAACCATAAGTTGACAATAAAAATTTAAATGGTTGACAAAATATGACCAAAATCCGTGCCGGCGGGGAACCTGTCAGGAAGTTCCTGATTGAGCATCTCGCGGAACATCCAACCGACATCGTCCGTTTTACAGCGGAGAAATTTGCCTGCACCCGCCAAGCAGTGCACAAACACCTGCAGCGCCTAATTTCTGAGGGGGCAGTCCTCCAAAGCGGTCAGACGCGAAGCAAACGCTACCAGCTAGCCCCCTTGGTACGGTGGAATAAACAATACGAAGTCGGATCATCGCTCGCGGAAGATGCCGTTTGGAGGCGGGAAGTCGAGCCGCAGTTAGGCAAGCTGCCCGAGAACGTGCTGTACATCTGGCACTACGGATTCACCGAAATGTTAAACAATGTGATTGACCACTCAGGTGCCCGCCACGTATCTATCTCTATAAAAAAGACAGCGGCCAAAACCACCATCGACATCTACGACGATGGCATCGGGATATTCAAGAAAATTCAGGCCGCACTGCAATTGGAAGACGAGAGGCATGCGGTTCTCGAACTCGCCAAGGGCAAGTTCACAACTGATCCCGAGAATCACCCAGGAGAGGGCATCTTCTTCTCCTCACGAATTTTCGATCAGTTCGTGATTTCGTCAGGCGAGGTCTATTTTTCTCACGACTTTGACGAGAGGGAAGACTGGATCCTGCAGGCCAGCTCTGCCAGCGGGGGCACTCTGGTTCGAATGGTGCTGCACAATCACACGGCACGCACCCTGAAGAAGGTCTTCGACAAATTCACCTCTGACGATGACTACGGCTTTACGAAGACCGTTGTACCCGTCAAGCTGATGCGCTACGGAGATGACAACCTGGTGTCTCGCTCTCAGGCCAAGAGACTGCTGTCGCGATTCGACAGGTTCAAAGTCGTCGTTCTGGATTTTTCCGGGGTGGCCTCAGTCGGGCGGGCGTTTGCTGATGAAGTTTTCCGGGTCTTCAAGGCCAAGCACCCGGAAGTGGAGATTATTCCGATTCACGCATCATCAGAGGTGAAGCGGATGATTTCGCGGGCCACCACGCTTGGCGCAAGTGGCGGTTGACGTAACAGAATTAAAAATCCACTCCGGTACTTTTGACTCAGAAAAAAATCTGACTCCGGCGCCCTCGATGCTTGTGGCTAGGCCTGGACGCGGTCAAGCAGGGTCAGGCGCCACATCTCGCGGCTGTAGCGCTCATAGTCGTAACCGGTGGCGGAATGGATCGTGCAGCGATTGTCCCAGGCCACGATATCGCCGGGCTGCCAGCACCATTTCACCGTGTATTCCGGCCCGGTGATCGCTGGCAGCAGGCTGCGGAGTATCTGAACGCTTTCGTGCTCGGTGCCTTCCAGATCGCAAACGTCCAGCACCTCGGGCGCGATGTCCTGGCCTTTGGGCAGGATGGCGCAGGTGGAGGAATTCAGACCATAGAGCGCCGGCTCGCCGCTGACCGGATGCTTCAGCACGATGGGCACCCGGTTCGGCGGATTGGCTGCCCGCTGCGCCGGCGTCAGGATCGGATAGTCTGGAGAGTACTTGTTGATCTTCTTGTCGTGATGGGCCAGCGAGCACACTGCTTCCAGCCCGTCCAGATTGGCCTTGGTCGCGTCATCCAGCCGCCGGTAGGCCGCGCGCATGTCGGCGAACAGCGTCTCCCCGCCTTCGTCGGGCGCAATCCTGCAATGAAAGACCGAACCGATGGGCGGATGCTTGCGGAATGTGGAGTCCGTGTGCCACACCGGGCGGCGGGTTTCCGGGTTATAGCGGATGTCGTCATCGGTGCGCAGCTGCGGCACCCGCGACAGGGAGGCCTTCAGTTTTCCCGTCTCGTCACGGATATTGCCGATGCGCAGGATGGGAAAACCTTTGACTGACTTGTCTTCACGGGCAGTCATGCCCTTGTATTCCACCGCGCCAAAAACCTCGGACCAGGCAACCAGTTCTTCCGGCGGGATGGCAGCCAAATCACTGCCGCGGACCGCCAGCAGGCCGCCGTGGCGGGTCCACAGGTCATAGGCTTCGCGCTGGAAGGTGGCGTCTTTCAGGTCGCGGCGGCTGACGCCTTCAATCATCACACCGAAATCGCCGTTCAGAGGGCTGGTTTTATGCTGCATGGTCTTGGACTCGCTTTGCTGTCGGAGGGATTGAATTGCGTGCGGGCAAGTCTAATACGCCGCCCCTGGGTGGTCGAGAGGGATGACCTGCTCCCCGTCAACCATACCCATCTGAACTTGAGAGGTCCGTCAAAGCAAATGTCCTCTTCTGACCGATAGCGGACGTAATAGTTACCCAGTGCTCGCCGCCACCACCTTATCACCAACCAGCTTCTCCACCTCCGCATCCCCATAACCCACCGACCTCAACACCTCCCGCGTGTGCTCCCCCACATGCGGGATGTCGAGCCGGGTGCCGAAACGCTGGCCGTTCATCTCCAGCGGCAGCACCGGCACCTTGGTTCTGACGCCGTTGTTGAGGCGCACCGGCGCGAGGCCGCCGGAGGCGTTGAGGTGCTTGTCCTCGAACAGGTCTTCCGGCTTGGCGATCGGCGCGAAGGGCAGGCCGAGCTGTTCGCAGCGGTCCATCAGTTCCTGCTTGCCCATTTTTGAGAATATCTCGCTGACGATGGGCAGGATACGCGGCCGCGCCTCGACGCGCTGCGGGTTGGTTTTCAGCGCCGGATCGTTGAACAGCTCCGTCAGGCCGAAGGATTCGCAGAACACCTTCCACTGCGTGTCGGTGACCACACCGACAAAGACCAGTTCGCCCTCTTTCGTCTTGAAGTTGTCGTATAGCGCCCAGGCGCGGATGCGGTCGGGCATCGGCTTCACCGGCTGGCCGGTGGCATAGCCTTCGAGCATGTGCTGGGCCATCAGGAAGGCGTTGTTCTCGAACAGCGCGCTCTGCAGGTACTGGCCCTCGCCGGTGGCATGGCGCTGGTTGACCGCGGCGAGGATGCCGATGGCGCCGAACATGCCGCCCATCACGTCATTGACCGAGGCGCCGGCGCGCAGCGGGCCGAAACGGCCGCCGGTCATGTAGGCGAGGCCGCCCATCATCTGCACCACTTCGTCGAGCCCGGTGCGGTGCTCGTAAGGCCCGGGCAGGAAACCCTTCATCGAGCAGTAGATCAGCCGCGGGTTGAGCTGTTTCAGGGCGTCGTAGCCGAAGCCGAGCGTGTCCATCGCACCGGGGCGGAAATTCTCAGTGACCACATCGGCACTGGCGATCAGCTTCAGCACCAGTTCGCGGCCCTGCTCCGACTTGAGGTCGACCGCGATGCTTTTCTTGTTGCGGTTGTAGGTGGGGAAGAAACCCGCGCCCGATGCGGTGAGCTTGCGCGTGTGGTCGCCGTCGAGCGGCTCGACCTTGATCACCTCGGCACCGAGGTCAGCCAGCACCAGCCCACAGGTCGGGCCCATCACCACGTGGCAGAACTCGATGACGCGGAGGCCTTCAAGCGGGAGTGTTTTGGTCATGTTTGATTCCGTTGCTTCGCTGGAAAAATCTGAATTAACAGGATAGACAGGATGAACAGGATTAAATACCTGCAAGTTTTTCGGGCTTTATCCTGGGCGCGCTCAAACCCCAAGTGCAACATTTTTTGGAGAAAATGTTGCATGGGAAAAATTTACGATCAATTGAGTATTGAA
>JAJTHX010000009.1 GCA_021300125.1 Betaproteobacteria bacterium
CCTGAAATCCTGAAACATTCACCCCGCCAACCGGCCACGCGCCGTCACCAAAGGACCCAGACCATGGCTGAAATCAGCATCCTCAACCCGCAGTCCCTCGGCAAACCCCTCGGGCAGTATTCGCAGATCACCCGCGTGAAGGCCTCCGAGTTCCTGTTCATCGCCGGCCAACTGTCGGCGGACCGCGAAGGCAACGTCATCGGCCGCGACGATTTCGACGCCCAGTGCGTGCAGGTGTTTGCGAACCTGGAAGCCGCGCTTGCCTCGCAGGGCGCGGGCTGGAAGAACATCGTGCAGTTCACCACCTACCTGGTGCACTCGCAGGACATTCCGAAATTCATGACCTACCGGTTGCGCGAATTCCCGAAATTCTTTCCGGACGGCGCCTACCCGCCCAATACGCTGCTGATGGTCGACCGCCTCGTGCAGGAGCCCTTCCTGGTGGAGGTGCAGGTGATCGCCGCCCTATAGCAGGAAGAAGCTCGCCAGCCCGAGGAAGATGAAGAACCCCATCGTATCGGTGGCGAAGGTCAGCAGCACCGAGGACCCGACAGCGGGGTCGCGGCCGAATCGGTGGCGCACCAGCGGGACCAGCATGCCCACGGTGGTACCCACCAGCAGGTTGAGCATCATGGCCGCCATCATGACCAGCCCCAATCCGGGGAGCTTCGAAATGGCGTAGGCGAACACGCCGGCAATCAGCCCGCCGCCGGTGCCGATCAACAGGCCCGTGGCCACCTCCTTGGTGATCAACCGCCTGACATTGGCCCTGGTGATCTGCCCGAGCGCCAGAGCGCGGATGATGAGCGTCATGGTCTGGTTCCCGGAATTGCCGCCGATGCCGGCGACGATCGACATCAGGAAGGCGAGCATGACGATCTGGCTCACCGTGCCTTCGAAACGCGACGCGACATAGCTTGCCACCCCCGCGGTGGCAAGATTGAGCAGCAGCCAGGGCGCGCGGTTCTGCACCGACCGCGACACCGGCGCGAAGATGTCCTCCTCTTCGCGCAGGCCGGCCTTGGACAGCAACTCCTCCTCCTGCGCCTCGCGGATGTAGTCGACCACCTCGTTGACCGTCACCCGGCCGACCAGCTTGCTGTCTTCGTCGACCACCGGCGCGGACACCAGATCGTATCGCTCGAAGGCCTGGGCGGCATCCGCGGCCTTGTCCCACGGGTTGAGCGTGAGCATGTCCGATGTCATCACCGCCGACACTAGCGCGTCGGCATCGGTGACCAGGATGCGGGTGATCGGCAACACGCCCTTGAGGACCTCCTCGCGGTCGACCACGAACACCTGGTCGGTATGGTCGGGCAGTTCGTCGAATATCCGCAGGTAGCGCAGCACCACCTCGAGGGTCACGTCCTCGCGCACGGTGACCATCTCGAAATCCATCAGGGCGCCGACGGCATCATCCGGATAGGACATGGCCGAACGCAGCTGCTCGCGTTCCTCCTGGGTGAGGCCCTCGCGTACCTCCTGGATCACCTCCGCCGGAAGATCGTCGGCGATGTCGGCCAGTTCGTCGGTGTCGAGGGTCTCGGCCGCCGCCACCAGCGAGGCGCGGTCCATGTTCTCGATCAGGGTCTCGCGAACCGCGTCGGACACCTCGACCAGGATCTCGCCATCGCGCTCGGCGGACTTGATCAGGTCCCAGATGGCGATGCGATCCTCGCGCGGCAACGCCTCAAGAATGTAGGCCACATCCGCGGGGTGCAGCTCGTCCAGTCGGGCGGCGAGCTGGGCGTTGTTCTGCCGGTACACCAGGTTTCCCACCAGCTCATGCTTGTCCATGACCTGGTTGTGGACAACCGTCTCGACCAGGCGGGCGCGCCGCAACAGCTCCTGAATCTCGATCAACGCCTCCTGGGCCTGGTCGGGCTCCATCGGCTCCGGGCGCGGCCGCGCCGCGGGCTTGG
This sequence comes from Betaproteobacteria bacterium, assembly GCA_021300125.1. Taxonomy (GTDB): domain Bacteria; phylum Pseudomonadota; class Gammaproteobacteria; order Burkholderiales; family SG8-41. The sequence goes on from JAJTHX010000009.1 coordinate 1,923, forward strand.
AGCCTGCGACGGACGCGCCGGTGCCCGCCTCGCCGTCAGCGGGCTTGTCGGGTCTTGGAGGGCGCGGATTGTTCATGGCAGGTTTTTCCGGGGCGCCACGATTCTAGGCGCAATGGCCGGCCGCGAACACCTCCGGTCCGACAATTTCCCGCGCTTGCGGCCTTGTTTCAGGGCGCCTCGACCTGTCGCATGCGCGCCTGTATGACCTGCGCGCGCCGCGCCAGATAGGTCGACCCACGATTGAGGTCGTAGTACCGGGGGCGCGGCAGCATTGCCGCCAACCGCGCCGCCTGTTCGGCCGACAGCTGGGCGGCGGAAATGCCGTAATAGTGGCGCGCCGCCGCCTCGGCGCCGAAAACGCCGTTGCCCCACTCGACGACATTGAGGTAGATCTCCAGGATGCGCGCCTTGTCCATGCGCTGCTCCAGCATCCAGGTGATGATCGCCTCCTGGGCCTTGCGCACATAGCTTCGCTCACCGGACAGGAACAGGTTTTTCGCCAGTTGCTGGGTGATGGTCGATCCGCCCGACACCACCTTGCCCTTCTTGCGGTTCTTCTCGAACGCCTGTTCGATGCCCTTCCAGTCGAAGCCCTCGTGATCGACGAAGGCGGTGTCCTCGGCTGCGATGACGGCCAGCTTGAGGTTCATGGAAATGCGCGCGTAGGGCACCCACGCATGTCTGAGCACTGCCGCGGCATCCTTTTGCCGGAGCGCATCCAGACGCGCATCCATGAAGCTGGTCGATGCGGGGTTGTGGTCCTCCCACCACCAGATGCGCGCGTAGATCGATGCCTGATACAAGAGAAACAGCGCGAGCACGATCGCAGCCGCCCAGGCCGCGACCCGCATCGTCGCCTTGATGAAGCGCGCCATGTCAGGCGTCGGCAAATCCCGCGGGCGGCAGGTGGACCTGCGCGAACTGCGCCGCCGGCAGGGGCCCGCCGCACAGGTAG
>JAJTHX010000144.1 GCA_021300125.1 Betaproteobacteria bacterium
ATCCTGCATTTCCGCTGACGCTGGACCTGCGCTGGCAACCGGCCCCTGCGGAAAACTCTAACTAGTTGTTTTTATTGATTTTATTTGACCCAGCGGCGCGCATTGCGGAACATGCGCAGCCAGGGACCGTCTTCTGTCCAGCCTTGCGGATGCCAGGAATTCTGCACGCTGCGAAACACCCGCTCCGGATGCGGCATCAGGATGGTGAAGCGCCCATCGGGCGTGGTCAGTCCGGTGATGCCCTGCGGGGAGCCATTGGGGTTTAACGGATAGGTTTCGGTGGCGTTGCCGCGGTTGTCGACGTAACGCAGCGCCACCAGCGGCGATGCAGCAGCCAGCGCGGCGCCATCGCGGAATTCCGCGTAGCCCTCGCCATGCGCGACAGCCACCGGAATGCGGCTGCCGGCCATGCCACTGAAAAACAGCGAGGGCGAATCCTGCACTTCGAGCGTGACGTAACGCGCCTCGAACTGTTCGGAACGGTTGCGCACGAAATGCGGCCAGCGTTCCGCACCGGGAATCAGCTCGTGCAGGTTGCTCATCATCTGGCAGCCGTTGCATACCCCGAGTGCGAAGCTGTCGCCGCGTTTGAAGAAGGCTTCGAACTCGTCACGGGCGCGGGGATTGAAGAGGATGGACTTGGCCCAGCCCTCGCCGGCACCCAGCACGTCGCCGTAGGAAAACCCGCCGCAGGCGGCAAAGCCCTTGAAGTCCCGCAGGCTGACGCGGCCGGCAATGATGTCGCTCATGTGCACATCCACTGCTGCGAAGCCGGCGCGGTCGAAGGCGGCGGCCATTTCGATCTGGCCATTGACCCCCTGCTCGCGCAGGATGGCCATGCGCGGCCGCACGCCCGTGGCAATGAAAGGTGCCGCAACATCCTCGGCAGGATCAAAGGTCAGCCGCGGCGCAAGGCCGGGGTCGCCGGCATCGAGGATGCGGTCGAATTCCTGCTGCGCGCAGTCCGGGTTATCACGCAACTGCTGCAGGCGATAGGTGGTCTCCGACCAGGCACGATGCAGATCGATGCGCGATTCGTCGAAGAGCCTGCGGCCGCCGGCCTGGATCAGCAGGCGGTCGCCCGGCACAACGCGGCCGATCACCATGCTGCAGGCGGCCAGTCCCGCATCCGCAAGCGCCCCCAGAACCCGCTCGCGGTCACCACGCCGCACCTGCAACACCGCACCCAGCTCCGCGCTGAACAGCAGCGCTGTGGCATCGGCGGCGCCGGGCAGTTCGAGCGCCGCTCCGCAGCGCGAGGCAAACAGCATCTCGCACACCGTGGCCAGCAGCCCGCCGTCGGAGCGGTCGTGATACGCCAGCAGCAGGCCATCCTGGCTGAGCGACTGGATCGCCCCGAAGAAATTTTTCAGGTCGGCGGCATGATCGAGATCGGGCACCTGGTCGCCGATGGCGTCGTATACCTGGGCCAGCGCGGAGGCACCGAGCCGGTTGCGGCCGCGGCCGAGGTCCACCAGCAGCAGATCGGTCTCGCCGCAGTCGCCGCGCAGCAGCGGCGTCAGCGTACGCCGCGCGTCGCTGACCGGTGCAAAGGCCGAAACGATCAGCGACAGCGGCGCCACCACTTCCCGGCGTGCGCCCTGCTCGGTCCAGGTGGTCTTCATGGACAGGCTGTCCTTGCCCACCGGAATGCTGATGCCGAGCTGCGGGCACAGCTCCATTGCGACCGCGTGCACGGTATCGAACAGCGCGGCATCCTCGCCGGGATGGCCCGCAGCGGCCATCCAGTTCGCAGACAGCTTGATGTCACCCAGCCTGTCGATGGCGGCGGCGGCGATGTTGGTGATGGCCTCGCCCACTGCCATGCGGCCCGAGGCTGCAGGATTGAGCACGGCCAGCGGCGTGCGTTCGCCCATGGCCATGGCTTCGCCGCGATACGTGCTGAACCCCATCAGCGTCACCGCGACATCGGCCACCGGAACCTGCCAGGGACCGACGAACTGGTCGCGCGCGGTCATGCCGCCGACCGTGCGGTCGCCGATGCTGATGAGGAAGGTCTTGTCGGCCACGGTCGGCAGGCGCAGCACGCGGTACGCGGCTTCGCACAGGTCAATGCCCGCGGCATCGAAAAACTGGCCCTCGCGCACCACGCGCTTGACCTCACGCAGCATCTTCGGCGGTTTGCCCAGGAGCACCGCCATTTCCATGTCCACCGGGCTGTTGTTGAACAGGCGATCATGCACCCGCAAAAAGCCGTCGGCGGTGGCCTCGCCGACGACGGCAAAGGGACAGCGCTCGCGTTCGCACAGCGCGCGAAAACGGGTGAGGTCCTTGGGCTCGATCGCCAGCACGTAACGTTCCTGCGCCTCGTTGCACCAGATCTGCAGCGGCGACATGCCCGGCTCCTCGCTCGGCACGTCACGCAGTTCAAATCGCGCGCCGCGGTGCGCGGAATGCGCCAGTTCGGGCAGCGCATTGGACAGCCCGCCAGCACCCACGTCATGAATGGACAGGATCGGATTGGCATCCCCCAGCGCCCAGCAGCGGTCGATGACTTCCTGCGCGCGTCGCTCGATTTCCGGATTGCCGCGCTGCACCGAGTCGAAATCGAGGTCTTCCTGGTTGGCGCCGGTGTCCATGCTGGAGGCGGCGCCGCCGCCAAGCCCGATCAGCATGCCGGGGCCGCCAAGCTGGATCAGCAGTGCGCCCTCGGGCAGGCCGTGCTTCGCGGCATGGCGCGCGGCGATGTTGCCGAGGCCACCGGCGATCATGATCGGCTTGTGGTAGCCGCGCACCTCGCGGCCGACGCGCTGCTCGTAGCTGCGGAAATAACCGGCAAGGTTGGGGCGGCCGAATTCGTTGTTGAACGAGGCCCCGCCGATGGGCCCGTCGAGCATGATCTGCAGCGCCGAGGCTATGCGTCCGGGTTTGCCCACCGGATTCGCTTCCCACGGCTGCTCGGCGCCGGGAATGCGCAGGTTGGACACCGAGAAGCCGGTAAGGCCGGCTTTCGGCCGGGCGCCGCGGCCGGTGGCGCCCTCGTCGCGGATTTCTCCGCCCGCGCCGGTGGATGCACCGGGAAACGGTGAAATCGCCGTCGGATGGTTATGCGTCTCCACCTTCATCAGGATGTGGGTCAGGTCGCGGCGATAGCCGTAGGCGCCGCCCTCGCCCGGATGGAAGCGGTCGATTTCCGCGCCCTCGATCACCGAGGAATTGTCGGAATAGGCCACCACCGTGCCCTGCGGGTGTTTTTCGTGGGTGGTGCGGATCATGCCGAACAGCGAACGCGGCTGCTTTTCACCATCCACGATCCAGTCGGCATTGAAGATCTTGTGGCGGCAGTGTTCCGAATTCGCCTGCGCGAACATCATCAGCTCGACATCGGTGGGATTGCGCCCGATGCGCTTGAAGTTGTCGAACAGGTAGTCGATCTCGTCGGGCGACAGGGCCAGCCCCATCGTGGTGTTTGCGCGGGCCAGCGCCTCGCGCCCGCCGGACAGGATGTCCACCGAAGCCAGCGGCTTCGGTTCGATGCGCCGGAACAGGGCTTCGGCGCCATCGAGGCTGTCGAGCACGGATTCGGTCATGCGGTCATGGAGCAGCGGCAGCAGCCGCTTGCGCTGCGCATCGTCCAGCGGCTTGCCGTCAACACCGCACCACCAGGCCACACCGCGCTCGATGCGCTCCACCGCGGGCAGGCCGCAGTGGCTGGCGATGTCGGTGGCCTTGGATGACCATGGCGAAATGGTGCCCAGGCGCGGCGTGACCACCAGCAGCGTGCCCTGCTGCACCACGGTGGAGGACGCCGGGCCGTAACTGAGGATGCGTTCGAGCTGGCGCCGTGCATCCGCCTCCAGTGCTTCACGCAGCCGGATGAAATGCCAATACTCGGCGCTGAACTGGAGACCGGGGATTGCTGCCGCCTGCAGCAGCTTGTTGCGACGGAATGCCGGGAGGGCGTCGCGTCCTCGGAGTCTGAGGAAATGCAGCATGGACAACAGCAGTGGAAAAGCGCGATTTTACCCGAAGGCCAACCGGCGCGTCGCCGGCCATCGGCTAAAATCCACGCATGTCCCTGTCACCGGCCATGAATGACCTCCCCCATGCCTCGCCGATACTGCGGGTGCGGGATCTGCGCCAACTCGAACAGGCCGTGCTCGGCCGCGGGAACGCGCCGCCCCTGATGCAGCGCGCCGGACTTGCCGCGGCCCGACTCGCCCGCGACATTGCCGGCGACAGCGGCAAACCCGTGTTGGTGATCGCCGGCCCGGGCAACAACGGGGGGGATGCCCTGGTCGTTGCGCTGCAGCTGCGGCAATGGTGGTTCAGGGTCGTGGTGGTGTGCCCGATGGGCCACAACCGCTACCGCGGCGAAGCCGCAGCGGCGCTTAGGGCCTGGCAGTCCGCAGGCGGGGAAATCCTCGACAGCCTGCCCGACGGCAATGACTGGTCGCTGATCATCGACGGCCTGTTCGGTATCGGGCTGAAGAATGATCCGGATGCGGCGACGGCAGTGCTGATCGGCCATGTCAACGCGCTGCAGGCGCCGGTGCTCGCGCTGGATGTGCCCAGCGGCCTCGACGCCGACAGCGGTTGCATGCGCGGCGCCGCCATCGTGGCCGACCACACCCTCAGCTTCATTGCGCTCAAACCCGGCCTGCTCACAGCCGACGGCCCCGACCACTGCGGCATCGTGCATGTCGCCGATCTGGACCTCGCCGACGATGTACGG
>JAJTHX010000294.1 GCA_021300125.1 Betaproteobacteria bacterium
AACAGCGCCGCCATTTCCGCGCCGGTCTTGAAGTACTGCTCCGCCAGGAATTTGCGCGGGCGCCGCTGGTCCGACAGCACATAGCCCTCGGAAATGCACACCCGGGCCTCGTGCGCGCGGAACTCGTCGGGCTTCAGGAACTGCACCGGATGCGTGGCCACCGCCGGCAGGCCCATCTTCGCCGCAAGCTGCAGCGCCTGCGCGACATGCGCCTCCACCGGCACCGATGCCGCGCCGGAGGTCATCGCCTGCGGGCCCAGGCGCTGGACCTCCAGGTAATAACGACCGGGGAAACGCCGCGCCCAGCTTTCGGCGAGCTTGCGCGCTGCCTGTTCATGACCGGCGACCAGTGCCTGGCCGACATCGCCATGGTGGGCGCCGGACAGTGCAATCAGCCCCGCGCTGCCGACCTCATCGAACCACTCGCGCTGGACCTCGGCACGGCCGCGGTACTGGTTGCCGCGGTAGGCGCGCGTGAGCAGCTCGCACAGGCGCAGGTAGCCGCCATGGTTTTGGGCCAGCAACAGTGCGCGGAAGGGATTGTCGCGGTCGGCTTCATTGGCCAGCCAGAGGTCGCAGCCGATCACCGGCTTGATGCCCTTGCTGCGCGCCGCCTTGTAGAACTTGACCATGCCGAAGACATTCGACAGGTCGGTCAGCGCCAGGGCGGGCATGCCATCCGCCTGGGCTGCAGCCACCGCGTCATCGATGCGCACGATGCCGTCGACGATCGAATACTCGCTGTGCAGACGGAGGTGGACGAAGGGTGCGGATGAGGGCGCGGGCATGGGCCGCTATTTTACGGAGTCCGCAGGTCCGGCGGCAGACGGCTCACAACTGCAATAAAATCCGCGACTTGGCGCTGCCGCTGCGTACGTCTTGGGCAGCACCCCGCAGCACATCCAGCCCCATCACCCACCGCCAACCGCGCATGATCAAGCCCGCCGTGTCCGAAAGCCGGTCGCAATTCCACGAATTCAATGGCCTGCGCCACCACGTCCGCCTGTGGGGCGATGACGATGCGCCCGCGCTGTTCCTGCTCCATGGCTGGATGGATGCCTCGGCTTCCTTCCAGTTTGTCGTCGCGCAATTGCAGCGCGACTGGCGCGTGATCGCGCCGGACTGGCGAGGTTGCGGCCTGTCGGGACGTCCCGCCGGCGGCTACTGGTTCCCCGACTACTACGCCGACCTCGACGCCCTGCTCGCGCTCTACTCGCCCGACACGCCCGCGCGAGTGGTCGGCCACAGCATGGGCGGCGTGATCGCCTGCACCTACGCCGGACTGCGCCCGCAGCGGGTGGCCCGCCTGATCTCGCTGGAAGGTTTTGGCCTCGCGCGCACGCAACCCGGGGATGCCCTGCCACGGCTGCGGAAATGGCTCGATGAACTGGACGGCACGCCGCGCTTTCGCGACTACGACAGCTTTGCCGCCTTCGCCGCGCGCCTGCGCCGTGACAACCCCCGCCTCGACGACGCCCGCGCGCTGGCGGTGGCGCAGGCCTGGGCACGCGAAACCGCCGACGGCCGCGTCGAGCCGCTGCACGACCCGCGCCACAAACGCGTCAACCCGGTGCTGTTCCGGCTGGAGGAACTGCTCGCCTGCTGGCGTGAATGCACCGCACCGGTGCTGTGGGTGTTCGCCCGCGATTCGAAAGGCAGCGGTTACCTCAGCGACACGCCGGAACAGCTTGCCGAACGCAAGTCCGCGTTCCGCGACTACCGGGAAGCCTGGATCGAGGATGCCGGACATATGATGCACCACGACCAGCCGGCTGCCGTGGCGCGGCTGATCGAGGATTTCATGACATGAGTACGGCGGGTCCCCTGCTTGGCGTGCTGGGCGGCATGGGCCCGCTCGCCGCCGCCGATTTCCTGAAAAAACTGGCGGAAGAAACGCCCGCGCAGCGCGACCAGGAACACATCCCCTATGTCGCCTGGGGCGTGCCGCAAATCCCGGACCGGCCGCCGGCCATCACCGGCAACGGAGAATCACCACTGCCGGCCATGCTTGAAGGCGTGCGCGCCTTGCGCAGAGCCGGCGCCACCGCCATTGCCATTGCCTGCAACACCGCCCACTACTGGCATGCCGAGCTTGAACGCGATGGCGGACTGCCGGTGCTGCATATCGCCGATGCCGCCTGCACCGAGCTTGAGGCGCGTGGCATCCGCGATGGCCGCATCGGACTGATCGCCACGGAAGGCACCTTGCAGGCGGGGTTTTTTCAGAAACGCTTCGCGGCCCGCGGACTGGAATGCCTGATCAGCAACCGGGAAGACCGCGATGCCCTGGTGCTGCCGGCCATCGCCGCGGTCAAGGCCAACCGGCTGCAGGCAGCCCACGAACTGGCAGTTGCTGCTGTCACGCGTTTGCGCCAGGCCGGCGCGCGCAGCATCGTGCTGGCCTGCACCGAAACGCCGGTGGCCATCGACCATGCACCGCATCCGGTCGCGGCGCACTGTATTGATGCAACGCGTGCACTGGCCCGGGCCTGCGTGGCCTGGCACCGGCAAGCCGGCCTGGAAAAGACCGGCCACCCGGGGTGAAACAGGGTCCGCTTGCTGGACAAAGCGGTGACCATGACTTAGATTGCCCTCAAGCCTTGGATCACGGCCTGCCCGATCGCCAAGCGATCCCTTCACAAACGTCACTGCAAACGTCACAGGAGAACCGTCATGCACCGCCACCTCCGCTTCGCCGTTGCCGCAGTAGCAGCTGGTGTCATCGCAGCCCCGGCCCTCGCCCAGGAACTCAGCGGCACGCTGCGCAAGATCCGCGACACCGGCAGCATCACCATCGGCCACCGCGAAGCCTCGATCCCCTTCTCCTACCTCGATGACAAGCAGCAGCCTGTCGGTTACGCGATGGACCTGTGCATGAAGGTGGTTGACGCGGTCAAAGCCGAGCTGAAGATGCCCAACCTCAAAGTGGCGCTGCAGCCGGTGACCTCGGCCAACCGCATCCCGCTGCTGCAGAACGGGACCATCGATCTCGAGTGCGGCTCGACGACCAACTCGGTCGAGCGCCAGAAGCAGGTCGCCTTCGGTCCGACCTATTTCGTCATCAACGTCACCGCCGCCGCGAAAAAATCCTCGGGCATGAAGTCGCTGGCCGACCTCAACGGCCGGACCATCTCGACCACATCGGGCACCACCGCGGTGCCACTGCTGAAAAAGTACGAGCGCACCGCCAACATTGACGTCAAGGAGATCTACGGCAAGGACCACGCCGAGTCGATGCAGCTGCTGGCCACCGACCGCGTCGCCGCCTTCGTGATGGATGACATCCTGCTCGCGGGCCAGATCGCCAACCAGCCCAACCCCGGCGATTACGTGATCTTTTCGGAGTCGCTGCGCACCGAGCCCTACAGCATGATGTTCCGCCGTGACGACCCGCAGTTCAAGGCACTGGTCGATCGCGCCGTGGCCGCGGTCTACAAGTCGGGCGAGATCAACAAGATCTTCAACCGCTGGTTCAACAGCCCGATCCCGCCGCGCGGCGTGAACCTGAATTTCCAGATCACCCCGGCCATCCAGGAAGCCTTCAAAAACCCGAACGACCGCGGCGTGCAGT
>JAJTHX010000194.1 GCA_021300125.1 Betaproteobacteria bacterium
ATGAAGGCGCGGCGCGGCTCGACGGCATCGCCCATCAGCGTGGCGAAGATTTCGTCGGCGCCAATGGCGTCCTCGATCCGGGTTTTGAGCAGACGCCGGGTCTTCGGATTCATCGTGGTCTCCCACAGCTGTTCCGGATTCATTTCACCCAGCCCCTTGTACCGCTGGATGCCGATGCCACGCTGCACTTCGGACAGCACCCATTCGATGGCTTCTCGGAATTCGCGGATCGGGCGCATTTGCTCGCCGCGTTTGACGTAGGCGCCATCGCCAAGCAGGCCGTGCAGCATTTGCGCCGTCTTGCGGATCTGCGCGTAATCGCCGCTGTTCAGGAAATCGGGGTCGATCAGGGTGTTGCGTGAAACACCGTGCTGGGTACGGCTGATGCGCAGTACATGCGACTCGCTTTTTTCGTCGAATACCGCCTCGACTTTGACATTGCGGTCGTCCCTGTAAAGGCCAGCAAGGGCTTTCGCGCTTTTCAGCGCGGCAACCTGGTTGGTCAGGTCAAGCTCGACCGGATTGTTGAGCAGGGCATGCAGGGCCTCGGGGTCGATCAGCCGGCTTTCGCGTTCGATCACCGCCTCGGCCAGCAGATAATGCTTGGCGACCTCTTCCAGGGCGTCCTTGGACAGGGCCGGCGCGTCTGCTCGCGTGTACAGCTCGGCTTCGGATAGCGCCTGTTTGAGCAGGTACTGCTTCAGTTCGTGCTCATCCTTGATGTAGCGCTCCTGCTTGCCGTGCTTGACCTTGTACAGCGGCGGCTGGGCGATGTAGATGTGGCCGCGCTCAACCAGCTCCGGCATCTGCCGGTAGAAGAAAGTCAGCAGCAGCGTGCGGATGTGCGAGCCGTCCACGTCCGCGTCGGTCATGATGATGATGCGGTGGTAGCGCAGCTTGTCGGCGTTGTATTCGTCCTTGCCGATGCCGGTGCCGAGCACGCTGATCAGCGTGGTGATCTCGGTCGAGGAAATCAGCTTGTCGAAACGCGCCTTTTCGACATTCAGGATCTTGCCGCGCAGCGGCAGGATTGCCTGGTTCTTTCGGTCCCGGCCCTGCTTGGCAGAGCCGCCGGCGGAATCGCCCTCCACCAGATAGAGTTCGCACAGCGACGGGTCGCGTTCCTGGCAGTCGGCAAGCTTGCCCGACAGGCCGAAGGAGTCGAGCACGCCCTTGCGCCGGGTCAGCTCGCGCGCCTTGCGCGCGGCCTCGCGCGCACGTGCCGCCTCGACGATCTTGCCGCAAATGACCTTGGCGTCATTGGGTTTCTCGAGCAGGAACTCCATCAGCTTTTGCGCGACCACCTCCTCGACCACCGGCCGCACCTCGGAGGACACCAGCTTGTCCTTGGTCTGAGATGAAAACTTGGGTTCGGGTACCTTCACCGACAGCACTGCGGTGAGGCCTTCCTTCATGTCATCACCCGTGGTCTCCACCTTGGCTTTCTTGGCCAGTTCATTGGATTCGATGTAGGAATTGAGCGTGCGCGTCATTGCGGCACGCAGGCCGGTAAGGTGGGTGCCGCCGTCGCGCTGGGGGATGTTGTTGGTGAAACACTGCATCGACTCCTGGTAGGAATCGTTCCACTGCATCGCCACCTCGACGGTGATGCCGTCCTTGCTGCCCTCGCTGTGGAAAATATTCTGGTGCAGCACCGACTTTGCGCGGTTCATGTATTCGACGAAACCCTTGACGCCGCCGCTGAACGCAAACTTCTCCTCCTTGCCCGAACGCTGGTCGGTCAGCGAGATCTTGACGCCATGGTTCAGAAAGGACAGCTCGCGCAAGCGCTTGGCGAGAATTTCGTAGTGATAGGTGATATCGCCGAAAATTTCCTTGCTTGCCAGGAAATGCACCTCCGTGCCGCGACGTTCGCTTTTGCCGGTGGCCTTTAGCGGGGCCACCGCCTCGCCCATGCGGAATTCCATCTGGTGCATTTTGCCGTCGCGGCGGATGGTCAGGCGCAGCCATTCGGACAGGGCATTGACCACCGAAACACCAACGCCGTGGAGGCCACCGGAAATCTTGTAGGAGTTGCTGTCGAACTTTCCGCCGGCGTGCAGTTCGGTCATCACCACTTCGGCGGTTGAGCGTTTTTCCTCGTCGTCGGGATGGATTTCGGTCGGAATGCCGCGGCCGTTGTCGGCAACACTGATCGAATTGTCGGGATGAATGATGATGGTGATTTCATCGCAATGTCCGGCGAGTGCTTCGTCCACCGCATTGTCGACCACCTCGAACACCATATGGTGCAGGCCGGTGCCGTCGCTGGTGTCGCCGATATACATGCCGGGGCGCTTGCGCACGGCTGCGAGGCCTTTGAGTACCTTGATGCTGTCGGCACCGTAATCGCTAGCGGATTTCTGTTCCTTGTCGCTCATCTTATTCCTGTTCTTCCTGGAGTCTGGTGTCGCAGCTGTGGCTAGATACGCATCGGCATCACGACATAGCGGAAATCATCCCGGCCGGGCAGCGTGATCAGCATGCTGCTGTTGGCATCGCCAAAGGCGCAGCAGACCTTGCCCGGGGGCACGTTGCCCAGCACATCGAGCAGGTAGGTCACGTTGAAACCGATATCGAGGGGATCCCCGGAGAAACCCACTTCCAGTTCCTCCTGTGCCTCTTCCTGCTCGTTGTTGCTGCAGGAAATGCGCAGGCTGTCCTTGGTCAGCATCCAGCGGACGCCGCGGAACTTCTCGTTGGACAGGATCGCTGCGCGCTGCAGCGCACGCTGCAACTCATCGCGATCCAGCTCGATCTGTTTCTCGTAATTCGACGGAATCACGCGCTGGTAGTCCGGAAACTTGCCGTCGATGACCTTGGTGGCCAGATCCACGTCACCGAAACGGAAACGCACCTGGCTGGCGTGGATGGCAACATCCAGAGGTTCATCGCCATCGGAAAGCTGACGCGACAGTTCGATGATGGCCTTGCGCGGAAGGATGACTTCGGTTTTTTCGAGCTCGCTGCCAATTAGGGTCACCGCATAGCTCAGGCGGTGACCGTCGGTGGCGACAACCCGGATCTCCCGGCCCTCGGTGACCAGCAGCAGGCCATTGAGATAATAGCGGATGTCCTGCTGCGCCATCGCATACTGCACCAGGGCCAGCAGCTTTCGCATCTCGCCCTGTGAAATCTGGAAGCTGCTCTGCGGTTTGCCGGAGTCGGCGAGGGCGGGAAAATCGGCAGCGGGCAGTGTCTGCAGGTTGAAACGGCTTTTGCCGGCCTTGACCTGAAGCCGGTTGGCAGACAGCTCCAGCGCAACTTCGCTGTCATCGGGAAGCGCGCGCAGAATGTCCACCAGCTTGCGTGCCGAAACGGTGACGGCCTGGGCTTCTCCCGCTTTCTTGTCCAGCGCAGCGGTGGTGGCGATCTGTAGTTCGAGATCGGTGGCCACGAACCGCAGTTGTTCGGCATCGCGCTCAATCAGTACATTGGACAGGATTGGCAGGGTATGGCGCCGTTCGACGATGCCGGTCACCGCTTGCAGCGGCCTGAGCAGGGCATCACGGTTGATTTGCAAGAGTTTCATATCAGTTTTTAAATCTTTAAGAATAGTGATAGCTAATAAGCCCATGCCCCTGCTGTTGAAAAGCCCCGCTGCCTATTGAATTCACGGCATTTGCGGTTTTTCCCGGGCTGTGGCCGACCTGGGGATTGCATGTGGACAAAAAAGGATGGTTTTTCCCGGATCGGCAGCGCTGACGACTTGTTCACAATACACCCACCGGTGATCAACTGCGCAAAACCTTCAACAAAGAAGCAATGTCACTGGTCATTTCATGGCTTGAACCGCGCAGTTCTGCAATCTTGCGGCAGGCATGCAGGACCGTGGTGTGGTCGCGTCCGCCGAAAGCCTCACCGATGTCGGGCAGACTCATATGGGTCAGTTCCTTGGCCAGCGCCATCGCCACCTGTCGGGGGCGCGCCACATTGCGGCTGCGCTTTTTTGAATACATCTCGGAAACCTTGATCTTGTAGAAGTCGGCAACGGTTTTCTGGATGTTTTCGATGCTGATCTGACGGCTTTGCGAGGCGAGCACATCACGAAGCGCCTCGCGTGCCAGATCAACTGTCACTGGCTGTCCGGTAAAGCGGGAGTAGGCGAGCACCCGTTTGAGTGCACCTTCCAGTTCGCGGATGTTGGACTGGATGTGCTTGGCGATGAAAAAAGCGACATTCTCGTCAAGATCGAGGTCTTCGGCCTCCGCTTTCTTGAGCAGGATCGCGACCCGCATTTCCAGTTCCGGCGGCTCGATGGCCACCGTCAGCCCCCAGCCGAAGCGCGAGATCAACCGGTTTTCAATGCCGGAAATTTCCTTGGGGAAGGTATCGCAGGTGATGATGACCTGCTTGTGTGCCTCAACCAGTGCATTGAAGGCGTAGAAGAATTCTTCCTGGGTGCGGTTTTTGCCACTGAAGAACTGGATGTCGTCAATCAACAGCAGGTCGAGGGAATGGTAGTAGCGCTTGAAATCGTCAAAGGCCTTGTGCTGATAGGCGCGCACCACGTCTGAAACATATTGCTCGGCGTGGATGTAGCGGATCTTACTTTCCGGGGCGTGAGAGCGCAGGTGATTGCCGATGGCATGGATCAGGTGGGTCTTGCCGAGACCGACGCCGCCGTAGATGAACAGCGGGTTGTAGGCCGAGCCGGGTTTCTCCGCAACCTGGCGCGCCGCGGCGCGGGCCAGGTCGTTGGCCTTGCCGGTGACGAAACTGTCGAAGGTGAATTCGGGATTCAGCCGGGACACGTCACGGCCGGAGGTGGCGGGCTTGGCGGGTCGCGGCTCGGGTACCGCTGCTTTTGCGGCCGGCATTTCGATCTGGCGTCGCGCCAGCACGAATTCGACGCGGGCTTCAGCGCCGAGGCGCTCCCTGGCCAGTTCGGTGATGCGGGCCTGGAAGCGATCGCGCACCCAGCGCTGGACAAAGCCATTGGGCGCAATGACCGAAACGCGGCTGCCCTCGATCGCGCATTGCAGCGGTTGTATCCAGGTCAGGAATTGCTGTTGTCCGAGTTCTTGTTCGAAGGCGGAAATGCAGTGCTGCCAGAAGTCGTTCATTCGGTTCCGCTGGGCGGCTCGGTTTTGTAATTTTGACGGGGCAAAATGACCCCTGATTTTACCCGTTGCGGGGGTCGCAACCAAGCACTCAAGGGACTTTCCGGATCCGGCCGCCACGATGTCCCCAGCCCCCCTCACGTTGACAACACCTTGCCCGTACGGGTCTAATGGTGAGTTTTCCAGAACTGCAGATCAGGACTTGCCATGAAGCGCACTTATCAACCGTCGAAAACGCGGCGCCAGCGCACCCACGGCTTCCGCGTGCGCATGAAAACGCGCGGCGGCCGCGCCGTGATCCGTGCCCGTCGCGCCAAAGGCCGGGCCCGCCTGAGCGTTTGACCGTTTCCGGGGATCGCAGCATCCCCTCTGCCCGGCACCGGGGTCGTTTGACCAAACCGGCGCAGTTTGAGGCCGTTTTGGCCGGTGGTCGCCGCTCGGGCAGCCGCTGTTTTCTTGCGCGGGCCCTCGAAAATGGAGAAGGCGCCCCGCGCCTCGGTCTGATCGTGGGCAAAAAGGCGGCACCGAGGGCCGTAGACCGCAATCGGGTGAAACGTCTTGCGCGAGAGGCATACGGACGACTGGCCGCGGAACTGGGGTCGATTGACGTGGTGATTCAGCTTCGGAGCAGCCCGTGCGGTCGCGACAACGCTGAATTGTTCAAGGAACTGGAGAGGGTGATGCGCGGCTTGTTGCAAGACGGCGCCCGCTGAGCCCGGTTGATACGCCTATGGACTCGCAACGCCTGATACTGTTCTTTGTGTTCACGATGTCGGTGTTCCTCCTGTACGAGGGCTGGCAGCGTGACCTTCAGGCTACCGCCAAGGCCCAGAACGCAGCCCCCTCAGCCGTTCCCCAACCCGGCCCACAGGCATCCCAGGCCCAGTCCGGCTCCGCGGCTGTTCCCGCCCCCAGCGCTGCCTTGAGTGCCCCTGCACCCATGGTGGCGCCGGCGCCGGTTGCGCAAACCGCCGGCAGAATCATCCAGGTGGAGACCGACCTTTACCTCGCCGAAATCAGCACGGCCGGCGGCGACCTGGTGGGTCTGCGTTTGAAGAAGCATGGCGGCACGCTGGATCCGAAACAGAATTTCATTCTTTTCACGCGCGGAACCGACCACAGCTACGTCGCCCAGTCCGGCCTGATCGGCGAGGGCCTTGCCAACCACCAGACCACCTACACCGCGACGGCTGAGCGGCATATTCTCGCCGACGGGCATGACAGCCTTGAGGTTCGCCTCGAGGCCTCGGGCGGCGTGAAGGGCGCCAAGGTTTACCGGTTCCAGCGCAATACCTATGTCATCGATGTGCGCCACGAGCTGGTCAACGCCGGCAGCGCACCGATCGAGTTTCACGCCTACTTCCAGTTGCTGCGTGATGCCAAGCCGCCAGAGGGTGATTCCGCGATGGTGCCGACCTATACCGGCCCCGCGGTCTACACTGACAAGGATAAATTCCAGAAGGTTGCCTTCGGTGATATCGACAAGGGCAAGCAGAATCATCCCAAGACCGCGAATGACGGCTGGATCGGCATCGTTCAGCATTACTTTCTCGGCGCCTGGCTGCCGAAAGAGGGGACTCTTCGCGAGTATTACACCCGCCAGGTTCAGCCCGGTCTCTACAGCGCGGGCGTGATCGTGCCAGCTGGCAGCCTTGCGCCGGGTGCCAGCACCACGGTGGCGATGCCGCTGTATGCCGGTCCGCAGGAACAGGAAAAGCTTGCCGCGCTGGCGCCGGGGCTGGAGCTGGCGGTCGACTACGGCTGGCTGACCGTGATCGCGGCGCCGCTGTTCTGGGTGCTGCAGTGGATCCATGGCTGGGCCGGCAACTGGGGCGTGGCGATCATCGTCCTGACCATCCTGATCAAGCTGCTGTTCTATCCGCTGTCCGAGGCGAGTTACCG
>JAJTHX010000245.1 GCA_021300125.1 Betaproteobacteria bacterium
CGATGGAGACGGGCTACCGTGTCGATCATTTCGGCCGCCGTATCGCGCGCAACGTGATCCACACGCTGACGGTGCGTTTCGGCGGCACCGAGGTGTTCAGCGCCGACATGGGTTCCGGCGTCGCGGCCAATCCCTTCCTGCAGTTCCATGTGCTTGCGCAAGCGAGCGGCGAGTTCAGCTTCGAATGGGTGGATGACAGCGGCGCCCGCGGCAGCGAGCGCGCGACGCTGACCGTGGTCTGATGCGCTGGCTGGCGGCCTTGCTGTGCGTGCCGATCACGGTGCTGGCGGCGCCGCCGTCTGCGCCGCGATCGGGGCTGGAATTCGCGAGCGCCGACGTGCGCGCGCTGCAGGCCGACGATTTCGCCAATCCCGGCATGCTGTGGGTGGACCGCGGCGCGAAACTCTGGAGCACGCCGGCTGGCGCCGCCGCGCAAAGCTGTGCGGGCTGCCACCGCGAGGCGCCGGTGTCGATGAAGGGCGTGGCCACCCGCTATCCCCGCTTTGACCGTGAGTCCGGCGCCGTGCTCAACCTGGAGGCCCGCATCAATCGCTGCCGCAGCACCCGCCAGCTGGCCGATCCGCTGGGCTTCGAGTCCGATGAGCTGCTGGCGCTGACCGCCTATGTCGCGCACCAGTCGCGCGGGCAGGTTCCAATACCCGCGGACGATGCCGCCAGCCGCGCCGCACGCGAGCGCGGCCGCGAGCAGTATTTCCGCCGCCAGGGCCAGATGAACCTGGCCTGCACCCATTGCCATGACCGTCTTGCAGGGCGAAGGCTGCTGGCGGAAACCATCAGCGAAGGCCACGGCAACGGCTATCCGGCGTACCGGCTGGAGTGGCAGGGCCTGGGTTCGCTGCAGCGGCGGCTGCGCGCCTGTTTCACCGGCGTGCGCGCCGAGGCGCCGCCGTTCGGCGCCCCCGAGCTGGTGGAGCTCGAGCTTTATCTGACGCAGCGGGCGGGGCCGCTCAGGATCGAGACCCCCGCCGTGCGCAGATAAAATTATTCAATAAAATCAATAACTTATAATCAACGCAGGCTGGCGTTGATTTTTTCCAGCGCGGCATTGCCGGGGCACAGTTCCTTCGCGCCGAGCTGGTTCAGCGGCGTGTCCACGGTGTTGATGTGGCGGTGCAGATCCTCGGCCTCGGCATCGAAGTAAAGCAGGCCGGTGATGACTTCGCCGCGCGCGGCGTGTTCCTGCAGGTAGTTCATGACCTTGATGCGGTCGGTGGGATCGTAGTCCTCGGCCAGTTTCTTCAGGCGCAGTACCGAACCATCGTGCTGGTAAACGGTGACGGTCTCGCCCGGGGCGTAGTCGGCGGTGATTTCCTCGCGGCCCTCGATGAAGTCGAGCCGGTTCACCGCCTCGTTGTGCTGGCGCACGTATTCGTAGGACTTGGTCGAGCCGGCGTGGTTGTTGAAGGCGACGCAGGGCGAGACCACGTCGATGAAGGCTGCGCCCTGGTGTTCAATCGCACCCTTGATCAGCGGCACCAGCTGCTTTTTGTCGCCGGAGAAGCTGCGCGCGACATAGGTGGCGCCAAGCAGCAGCGCCATGCCGATCAGGTCCAGCGGCTCGTCGGAATTGACGACGCCGCGCTTCGATTTGGAGCCCTTGTCCGCGGTGGCCGAGAACTGGCCCTTGGTCAGGCCGTAAACGCCGTTGTTCTCGACGATGTAGACCATGTTCACGCCGCGCCGGATGCTGTGCGCGAACTGGCCGATGCCGATCGAGGCCGAGTCGCCGTCGCCGGAAACGCCGAGATAGAGCAGCTCGCGGTTGGCGAGGTTGGCTCCGGTCAGCACCGAAGGCATGCGGCCGTGCACGCTGTTGAAGCCGTGCGAGTTGCCGAGGAAGTAGTCCGGGGTCTTCGACGAGCAGCCGATGCCCGAGAGCTTGGCCACGCGGTGCGGCTGGATGTCAAGTTCCCAGCAGGCCTGGATGATGGCTGCCGATATCGAGTCGTGGCCGCAGCCGGCGCACAGCGTCGAAATCTTGCCCTCGTAGTCGCGGCGGGTGTAGCCGGCCTTGTTCTTCGACAGCGAGGGGTGGTGCAGTTTGGGCTTGGCGAGATAGGTCATGGTGTCTCGATGAGGGTGAGGCTGGCGGGCCGGGTGTTCCCGGATCCTAGGCCACCGCCTTTTTCAGCGGCACCACGCTATGGGCGCCGATGTGTCTGGTGATCTGCTCGACGATGAAGCGCGCGGTGATCGGCGTGCCGTCGTAGTGCAGGATGGAGATGAGCTGCGCGGGATTGATCTTGGAGTCGTTGACCAGCAGCGTGCGCAGCTGCGCGTCGCGGTTCTGCTCGATGACGAAGGTGCCAGGGTGTGCGCCGACGAATTCGTTGACCTCGTTGGCGAAGGGGAATCCGCGCACGCGCATCGCATTGACGTGGATGCCCTGTTCGGCGAGCACGTCGAGCGCCTCCAGCATCGCGGGGCTGGTCGAGCCGTAGAAGATCGCGCCGTAACCGGCAGTCTTGGCCGCGGGATAGAGCACCGGCTGCGGCAGCAGCGATTTCGCAGTGTCGAACTTGCGCATCAGCCGCGTCATGTTCTCGATGTAGTCGGCACCGGCCTCGGAATACATCGCGTAGCGGTTCTTGGTGGTGCCGCGGGTGAAATAGCCGCCGCGTGTCGGGTGGGTGCCGGGGAGCGTGCGATACGGAATGCCGTCGCCGTCAACTTCCATGTAGCGGCCGAAATCCGTGCCGGCCTCGAGCTTCTCGTAGGTCATCAGCTTGCCACGGTCGTACTCCTGGCCGTCCTTCCAGGCGAAGGGGCGGCACAGGCGGGTGTTCATGCCGATGTCGAGGTCGGTCATCACGAACACCGGCGTCTGCAGACGCTCGGCGAGGTCGAAGGCCTGGGCCGTCATCTCGAAGCATTCGGCCGGGTCTTCCGGAAACAGCAGCGGGTGCTTGGTGTCCCCGTGCGAGGCATAGGCGCAGGCCAGCAGGTCGGACTGCTGGGTGCGGGTCGGCATGCCGGTGGAAGGGCCGCCGCGCTGGACGTCGATCAGTACCACGGGAATCTCGGCGAAGTAGGCCAACCCGATGAATTCGGTCATCAGCGAAATGCCGGGGCCGGAGGTTGCCGTGAACGAGCGGGCGCCGTTCCAGCCGGCGCCGATGGCGATGCCGATCGAGGCCAGCTCGTCCTCGCCCTGGATGATGGCGTATTTGTTCTTGCCGGTTTCGGCCTCCACGCGCAGCTTCTTGCAGTAGCCCATGAAGGCCTCGGCGAGCGAGGACGACGGCGTGATCGGATACCAGGCGCAGACCGTGGCGCCGCCGTAGACCGCGCCGAGGGCGGCAGCACTGTTACCGTCGGTGAAGATGCGGTCGCCGACATTGTCGGCGCGCTTGACGCGCAGGCCGAGCGGGCAGGGCAGGTGCTTGAGCGCATAGTCCCGGCCCAGGTGCAGCGCCTTCACGTTGGACTGGAGCAGGGCTTCCTTGCCCTTGTACTGCTCTGAAAACAGCTGTTCGATCACCGCGGGGTCGATTTCCAGCAGCGCCGAGAGCGCGCCGACGTAGATGATGTTCTTGAACAGCTGGCGCTGGCGCGGGTCGGTATAGGTGGTGTTGCAGATTTCGGTCAGCGGCATGCCGATGCGCGTGATGTCCGGGCGGAACTTGCTGTCCGGCAGCGGCTTGGAGTTATCGTAGAAGAGATAGCCGCCGGCCTCGATTTCCTTGAGGTCGTTGTCCCAGGTCTGCGGATTCATCGCCACCATCAGGTCCACCCCGCCGCGGCGGCCGAGGTAGCCCTTCTCGGTGACGCGCACCTCATACCAGGTCGGCAGCCCCTGGATATTGGAGGGGAAGATGTTGCGCGGGCTGACCGGCACGCCCATGCGCAGGATGGCGCGCGCGAACAGCTCGTTGGCCGAGGCCGAACCCGAGCCGTTCACGTTGGCGAACTTGACGACGAAGTCGTTGGTGGCGGTGATGGGGGTCATCATTGGTGAGTGAAATTGAAAATCAATTTACAGGATGAGCAGGATGAGCAGGAAAAAACAAGGCAAAAAAAGCGCATGGATTCAGGGACTTTATCCTGCCGATCCTGTACATCCTGTTAATTGGGTTTGTGCTTTTCAAGCCGCCTTGCGCTGCGGCTTGCGGCAACCGGGGCCGGCGTGGGTCATCTGCACCAGGTACTTCTGCATGTCCCATGCGCCGGTGGGGCAGCGGTCGGCGCACAGTCCGCAGTGCAGGCAGACATCCTCGTCTTTCGCCATGATGCGGCCGGTCATGCGCAGCGGCTCCGAGGTGTACAGCCCCTGGTCCGGATGCAGCGGGGGTGCGGTCAGGCGCTGGCGCACATCGGCCTCCTCGCCGTCGGGCGTGAAGGTGATGCAGTCCATCGGGCAGATGTCGACGCAGGCGTCGCATTCGATGCACAGCTTCGGCGCGAACACCGTCTGCACGTCACAGTTCAGGCAGCGCTGGGCCTCGGCAAAGCCGGACTTGGCATCAAAACCGAGTTCAACCTCGACCTTGATGCTTTTCAGTGTCAGTTTCTGGTCCTGCCAGGGCACCTTGTGGCGCAGCGCGGCGGAAATGTCATTGTCGTAGCTCCATTCGTGGATGCCCATTTTCTGCGACATCACCGCGACGGCCGGCAGCGGCCGCTCCTTCAGGTCCTCGCCGCTGAAGAGCTTGTCGATCGACACCGCAGCCTCGTGGCCGTGGGCCACCGCCCAGATGATGTTCTTGGGTCCGAAGGCGGCGTCGCCGCCGAAGAACACCTTGGGGTGGGTGGACTGGAAACTGGTCTTGTCCACCACCGGCATGCCCCACTCGTCGAATTCGAGTCCGATGTCGCGCTCGATCCAGGGAAAGGCATTTTCCTGGCCGATGGCCACCAGCACGTCGTCGCACTCGAAGTAATGGTCGGGTTCGCCGGTGGGCACCAGCTTGCGGCGGCCCTTGGCGTCATACTCGGCCTTGACCTTCTC
>JAJTHX010000074.1 GCA_021300125.1 Betaproteobacteria bacterium
CCGACATGACGGCCCTGATTGAAGCCCTGCGCGCGTCATGACACTCGTCATCGAACGCGACTTCGTCATTCCCGACTGGCCAGCCCCGGCCGGCGTGCGCGCCCTGGTCACCACCCGCGCCGGCGGTGTCAGCAGCGGCCCGCATGCCAGCCTCAACCTCGGCCTAAGGGCCGGCGATGATCCGGCCGCCGTGCTGCAGAACCGGGCACGGCTGCAAAACCTGCTGCCGCAACCGCCACGCTGGCTCTCCCAGGTGCACGGCAACCGCGTGGTCGACGCCGATGCATTGAATGAGGCCCCGGAAATTCCCGAGGCCGATGCCAGCGTCGCGCTGAACCCCGGCACGGTGTGCGCGATCATGATCGCCGACTGCCTGCCCGTGCTGTTCTGCGACCGCGCAGGCCGTTGTGTCGGGGCTGCACACGCCGGCTGGCGCGGCCTCGCCGGCGGCGTGCTCGCCAACACCGTGGCACGCATGCCCGCTGCCACCTCGGAACTCATGGCCTGGATCGGGCCGGGCATCGGACCCGAGGCTTTCGAGGTTGGCGACGATGTCCGGCAGGCTTTCTGTGCCGGGCATGCCGAAAACGCCGCAGCCTTTCGCCGCCACACGCCCGGCAAATGGCTGTGCGACCTGCCGGCGCTGGCCCGCAACGCATTGCGCCGCGCCGGCATCACCCGCATCCACTCCAGCGGGCTGTGCACCCACAGCGACCCGCAGCGCTTCTTTTCATACCGCCGCGATGGCGTGACGGGAAGGATGGCGGCACTGGTCTGGCGGCAGTGAAGCGCGGGGGTCATCAGCGCGAGTCAAAAGCCTGGGCGCTGCTGGCGCCTGTCACTGACCGCTAAGCTATAATCCGCGCCTCTCCTGAAAGCGCACCGCCTTGAACACCCTCTCCTGGATCATTCTCGCCACGCTCGCCGGCGGCGTGCTGTCCGCGCTGGCGGCAGGCCTGTTCGCGATCCAGGCCAAGGCTTCGCAGATCCCGATGCTGGTGAGCTACGCCGTCGGCGCGCTGCTGGGCGCGGCGTTTGTCGAGGTGCTGCCGCATGCGATCTACCAGAGCGAGAGCATCGAAGCCACCGCGGCAACCGTGCTGGCCGGCATCCTCGGCTTTTTTGTCCTTGAAAAACTGGTGCTGTGGCGCCACTGCCATGTCCAGGAATGCGAGGCCCATGACCCCCACACTCCCGGGGCGCAGAGCCATGCCCGCACCGGTCACGACCATGGCCGCAGCGGATTGATGATCCTGATCGGCGACACCTTCCACAATTTCGTCGACGGCGTACTGATTGCCGCCGCATTCATGGCCGACACCGAAATCGGCATTGTCACCGCGGTGGCCATCATCGCCCACGAGGTTCCGCAGGAAGTCGGGGATTTCCTGATCCTGCTCCATTCCGGCTACAGCAAGCGCAAGGCCTTGCTGCTCAACATGCTCGCCAGCACAGCCATGGTGATCGGCGGCGTGCTCGCCTATTTCACGCTGCAGCTCGCCCAGGCCATGGTCACGCCGCTGCTGGCGCTGGCAGCCGCCAGCATGATCTACGTTGCCGTGGCCGACCTGATCCCCGGCCTGCACCGGCGTGCGGAGCTGGCCGCCACCCTGCAGCAGGTGGTGCTGATCGGCCTCGGCATCGCGACCATCTGGCTGGTTGCCTCTTGGGCGCACAGCCACTGAGACCGCAGCACGCCGGGTGACGCCAGCCCTGCGCCCGAAGATCCGCCACACGGCCGTCATCCAGGCGGGATAGACTCGCCCCATCATGTCCAGCCCCTCGCCCGACCAGTTTGCCGCGGCTTACGCCGCATGGAGCCGGATGCTGCTTGGCGACACCGCCGCCAAGCTGGGCAGCGCCGGCGCCCTGCCCGATCCCGCCGAGATGATGAAGCGCTGCGTCGAAGGCATGGCCGGCGACAGCGGGCAATGGCTCGAGCTGAACAGCCGCTTCTACCGCCAACAGCTCGAGCTGTGGCAGGCCTATGTCGGCGCTGCGCAGGATGCGCCGAAACCAGCGCCGCCGCAGGACCGCCGCTTCCGCGCGCCGGAATGGCAGGAACCCTACTTCAGCTACCTCGCCAACGCCTACCTGCTGTCGGCACGATGGCTGGAGGAGACCGCGGCTGCGGCAAAGCTTGAGGGGCAGGCCCGCCAGAAACTGCAGTTCTACACCCGCCAGATGATCGACGCGCTGTCGCCGGCGAATTTCCCCTGGACCAATCCGGAGGCGATCCGGCTCGCTGCGGCGACCGATGGCGAGAGCCTGAACCGCGGCCTGAAGAACCTCGCCGCCGACATCGAAAAGGGCGGAGTGACGATGACCGACGAGGCCGCCTTCGAGGTCGGCCGCAACCTGGCGGTGACTCCCGGCGCGGTGGTTTTCGAAAACGATTTCATGCAGCTGATCCAGTATGCCCCGCTCACCGCGACGGTATTCGAGCGGCCGCTGCTGATCGTACCGCCCTGCATCAACAAGTACTACATCCTCGACCTGCAGCCGGAGAACTCCTTTGTCCACCACGCGGTGGAACAGGGCCACACGGTGTTCATGCTGTCCTGGCGCAACATGCCGCCCGAGATGGGAACCGCGACCTGGGATGACTACCTGCAGCAGGGCGTGATGCAGGCCCTTGCAGTCGCCAGCGACATCTGCGGCGGCGCGCAGGTCAACGCACTGGGTTTTTGCGTCGGCGGCACCCTGCTCGCCTGCGCGCTGGCGGTGCTGCGCGCGCGCGGCGAAAACCCCGCGGCAAGCCTGACCCTGCTCACCACCATGCTCGATTTCAGCGACACCGGCGAACTGTCGGTGTTCGTGGACGAGGCTTATGTGGCCGCGCGCGAGTCCGAATTCGCCGGCGGCGGCCTGTTGCGCGGGCGCGAACTCGCGCTGACCTTCGCCAGCCTGAGGGCCAACGACCTGATCTGGCCCTATGTGGTCAACAACTACCTCAAGGGCCACACGCCACCGCCCTTCGACCTGCTGTACTGGAACAGCGATGGCGCCAACCTGCCCGGCGCGATGTATTGCCAGTACATCCGCCAGACCTATCTTGAAAACCGCCTGCGCGAACCCGGTGCGCTGGAGATGTGCGGCACGCCGCTGGACCTCGGCCGTGTGGACATGCCGGTCTATGTGCTCGCCGCACGCGAGGACCATATCGTGCCCTGGCGGACGGCCTACGGCTCCGCCGCGCTGCTCGGCGGACCACGGCAATTCGTGCTGGCCGCCAGCGGCCATATCGCCGGCGTGATCAACCCGCCCGCCGCGGGCAAGCGCAGCCACTGGGTCGGCAGCGACCTGCCGCCTGAAGCCGAGGCCTGGCTGGCGCGCGCCGAGTCGCGATCCGGCAGCTGGTGGCCGCACTGGGCGGCATGGCTCGCCGGCTTCGGCGGCGCCAAGGCCCGTGCATCATCCGCGCCGGGCAATGCGCGCCACCCGCCCGGGGAGGCGGCACCCGGCCGCTACGTGCGCGAACGGCTGCCCTGATCACGCCCTGCACTGCTCATTTGCTGCTAAATTAATATTTTCGCGGTTACATAACACTCAACCGGAGAGGTTCAACATGTCACGCGTCGCGGTGGTTACCGGTGGTATGGGCGGCTTGGGCGAGGCCATCTGCATGAAGCTGGCCAAGATGGGCTACAAGGTGGTGGCGACCTACTCGCCCGGCAACACCAAGCACAGCGACTGGCTCGCCGACATGAAAAAGCAGGGCTACGATTTCAGTGCCGTGCCGGTGGACGTCACCAGCTTCGAATCCTGCCAGCAGGCGGTCGCGCAAATCGCCAAGGACATCGGCCCGGTGGACGTGCTGGTCAACAACGCCGGCATCACCCGCGACACCACCTTCCGCAAGATGGATCTCGGTGCCTGGAAGGCGGTGATCGACACCAACCTCAACAGCGTGTTCAACATGACCAAGCCGGTGATCGACGGCATGGCGGAACGCGGCTGGGGCCGCGTCATCAACGTGTCTTCGGTCAACGGCCAGAAAGGCGCCTTCGGCCAGACCAACTACTCCGCGGCCAAGGCCGGCATGCACGGCTTCACCAAGGCGGCGGCGCTGGAATACGCGAAAAAAGGCGTTACCGTGAATACCATCTCTCCCGGCTACATCGGCACCAAGATGGTGATGGCGATTCCGAAGGAAGTGCTGGACTCGAAAATCGTGCCCCAGATCCCGGTGGGGCGACTCGGCAAACCCGAGGAGGTCGCCGGTCTCGTGGCCTACCTGTGCTCGGAGGAAGCCGCTTTCGTCACCGGCGCCAACATCGCCATCAATGGCGGACAGCACATGCAATAGCCAGGGCAGCACGCCACGAAAAAACCGCCGGCCTGCCCGGCGGTTTTTTTGCGCCCGGATGGTACGCGATACCGGGCACGTAATACGGGGCACGTGATACGGGGCACGCGATACAGGGCAAGCGATACGGCGGAAGCGGCTGCTCAGCTGCCGGCCTTGCCGCCTTTCTTCGCCGCATCGGCCGCGACCTGGATCGCAGACTGCGCAGACTGCACGAACTGCTCGGTGGTCCTGTTCATGGTGTCGGCCATCGCGCGGGCTGCGGCCAGCGACTGTTTCATCGCGGCAAATCCGGCCTCCGAGCCGGGCGGCGCCGATTTCGCCATCTCGTCGACCATGGCCTCGAACTGGGCATTGATCGCCTGCAACCGCGATTCAACCGCGCCGCCGATCTCCTGCTGGGTTTTGCCGGCCAGGTCCTGCACGCTGCGCGAGTATTCCGCGATGCGGCTCAACATGTCGCGCATGTTGCGCTCCTGCAGCGCACTCCACTGCTGTGGGTCGCGCGCTTCGCCCAGCGCCTTCGCAGCCTTCAGTCCGTCGTCGAGCATGCCGCGCACCGTTTCCAGCTGCAGCCGCAACAGGCGCTCACCCTGCTCGAAGGACAGCTGGCCCAGCTTCATCGCGGTTTCGGCAGCCTTGCGGTTCAGTTCGTTCAGGTCTTCCGGGACTTTGCGCATATCAACCTCCGATGGCGTGAACCGGGCGGATTGCCGGCATGAATCCAGTATCGCGCGCGGCAGCCCGGCCATGCTTGATGCCCGTCAAGTTTCCGGCATCCCGGTGCAGCAAATGAATGCGGTATAAACCATTGATTAATAATGATATTTTATTAAGCGATGTTTGCATTGCAACATGGGCTGTGGGATAATTTGCTATTGACTTCTTGAGGCACCCCATGAGCGCTCAGGTCCGCACCATCAAGAAATACCCGAACCGCCGCCTCTATGACACCGAGACCAGCAGCTACATCACGCTGGCCGACGTGAAGAAGCTGGTGCTCGACAACGTCGAGTTTCGCGTTGAGGACGCCAAGACCAAGGACGACCTCACGCGCAGCATCCTGCTGCAGATCATCCTCGAGGAGGAGAGCGCGGGCGAACCGATGTTCTCCAGCGACTCGCTGTCGCAGATCATCCGCCTCTACGGCAACGCGATGCAGGGCATGATGGGCAGCTACCTCGAAAAGAACATCCAGACCTTCATGCAGA
>JAJTHX010000203.1 GCA_021300125.1 Betaproteobacteria bacterium
AAGCGCTGCAGGATGGGCGCGAAGTTCTGGAATTCGCTGCTGGGGTATTCCTGCTGTACCCGGATGCGCGGGGCGCCGGCGCCGGCTTCGGCCAAGGCGAAGGTGGCGTGGGTGCCGTCGATGTCGGCGGCGAGGAGCAGGTTCTGGGTCATGGGGTTTTGGTGATGGGTTTTTATTGGCTTGGTGGCGCCCCTCACCCTGGCCCTCTCCCCGCCTTGCGGGGAGAGGGCACTAAAGCGGAGATTTGTCGTTGCATTATGCCGAAACTGCGGCCCCCGCCGCGCGCAGCCGTGTCAGCGGATCCTGACGGTAAAACAGCGCGAGCTGGCGATAAACCCCGGGGTAGTCGTGGTGGAGCGCATCGGGCCGCTCGAAAAACACCTCGCTCAGCACGGCGAAGAATTCACCGGGGTCCTCGGCGGCATAGTCGTCGATCAGGGTGTCTTCCCAGGCCTCGATGCGGCGCTCGAAATCGGCGTAGGCCGCACTGAAAGCATCGGTCCAGTCCTGGCGCGACATGCCGGCATGCAAGGGCGGATAGCCATCGGCATCGCCGTTGCGCAGGTCAAGCTTGTGCGCGAATTCGTGGATCACCACGTTGTAGCCGTCGCCGCCATCGGCCGCCTCGGCGTCCACCCAGGACAGTACCACCGGACCGCGGTCCCAGGCCTCGCCGCTGCGCGGCTCGCGCACGCGGTGCACCACGCCGTCCTCGTCGGTGTATTCGTGCTCGACAATGAATTCGTCGGGATAGACGATGACCTCGACCCAGTCATCGTAATAATCCAGATCGAGGTGGAGCACCAGCAGGCAGGCCTGGGCCGCGATCAGCAGGCGCATCGCGTCATCCAGTTCGAGGCCGCCCGCGCCGTGGATGGATTTCTCGTCGAGAAAGGCGGCGCTGAGGTCGCGCAGGCGGTTCTGGTCGGCGGCGGGCAGCGTGCGCAGGAAGGACAGGCGCAGCACCACCGCGGCCCAGGCCCGGTCATCCACCGGGCTCTGCCGCGCCGCGCGCGCCCGGCGCCATCGCGAGAACCAGCCCATGCGCTCAGGTCGCGCTGTCGTTGCGCAGCTTGAGCACCTTCGCCTGCTCGGCGTCCTCTTCGAGGCGCACTTCCTCGATCTGGGCAAAGCGCTGCGAAATCTTGCCGCTGGTGACCTGCACCTTCTCCACGTCCTCGTAGGCCTGGCGGATGTGCTTGGCGAGGTCTTTCATGCGGTCGTCGAAGCGGCCGAACTCCACCGCCAGCCGCGCCAGCGAATCCTTGATCACGTGGATCTGCTTGCGCGTCTCGACATCCTTCAACACCGCGCGCGCGGTGTTGAGCACCGCCATCAGCGTGGTCGGCGAGACGATCCACACGCGTTTGCCGATCGCGTATTCGGTGATCTCGGCATGGTGGGCATGGATTTCGGCGAACACCGCCTCGGCCGGCACGAACATCACCGCGCCGTCGGACGTCTCGCCCGCGATGATGTATTTGCGCGAGATGTCGTCCACGTGTTTTTTCACGTCGGCACGGAACTGCTTCTGCGCCAGAGCGCGGTCCACGTCGTTGACGCCCGGCTCGAACATGCGGTGGTAGTTCTCCAGCGGAAACTTGGAATCCACCGCCACCAGCCCGGTCGGCGGCGGCAGGCGCAGCACGCAGTCGGCGCGGGTGCCGTTGGACAGCGTGGCCTGCATCTCATAGGCGCTCGCCGGCAGCACGTTGCGCACCAGCGCCTCCAGCTGCACTTCACCAAACGCACCGCGGGCCCGCTTGTCGCCGAGCAGCTCCTGCAGGCTGACCACGCTGCCGGTGAGGCTTTCGATCTTTTTCTGCGCCTCGTCGATGGTGGCCAGCCGCGTCATCACGCTGAGGAAGGTTTCATTGGTCTTCTTGAAACCCTCGTCCAGGCGCTCGTTGACCTTGCCGGCGATCTCGCCCAGCCGCGCATCGATCTTGGTGTTGAGGCTTTCGGTGGTGGCGGCGAGGCGCTCGAGCAGCGCCTCGCGCTGGCCGCCGAGTTCCTGAGACAGGCGCAGCTGCAGTGCATGCAGGACGTCGCGGGTCTGCTTCAGTTCGTCGGCGGTCGAAACGCGCTGGCGTTCGCTGGCGTCGGTGACCTGCGCGCCAAGGCGGTCGCCCTGCCGGGTCAACCCATCGTGCAGGTCGCCCAGCATCGCGCGGTGTTTGGTTTCCAGCGCCTGCTCCAGCGCCAGTTGCAGCGTTTGCAGGGCTTTTGCCGAACCGCGGTTGAGCAGCACCCGCGCCACCACGATCGCGGAAAAAATAACCAATAAAATCAATAAGATAATGATGACCTGCGTTTCGTTCACGCTGTGCTCTCAGGGTTGCGCCGGTGACCCGCGCAGTATAGCCCGGCGCTGCGGCGCGCGGCCGCTCAGGACAGCAGGCGCAGCACGCGCAACGGTGCGACCTTGAGCACCCAGCGCGTGCCGAGGTGGCCGGCGGCCATCACGCCAAGCAGGCTGCAGCCGATGCCGATGCCCCACAGCGCAAGGCTGAAGGCGTAGTCGACATTGATGATGCGGCTGGCGAGCACGTAGCCCAGCGCATTCGCACCGGCTGCCGCAATCAGGCCGGCCAGCACGCCGATCATCGCGAACTCGGCCAGGTTGGCGCGCGCGAGCTGGCCGCGCGAAGCGCCGAGCGTGCGCATGATGGTGGCCTGGTAGAGGCGCTCGTCCTGGGTGCTGGCGATCGCCGCGTAGAGTACCACCAGCCCCGCCATCAGCGTGAACAGGAACACGAACTGCACCGCGCGCGAGACCTGGGTGATCATGGTCTGCACCTGGGTCAGCACCTGCGCCACGTCGATCAGCAGCAGGTTCGGGAACTGCTTCACCAGCGCGTTGAGCAGTTCCAGGTTGCCGGGCGGCAGATGGAAGCTGCTGACATAACTGGCCGGATAACGCTCGATCAGCCCCGGCGGCGAGATCACGAAGAAATTGACGTTGAAGGAATCCCAGTCCACCTTGCGCAGGCTGGTGACCTCGGCGCTGAAGCTGCTGCCCGCGGCATCGAAAGTCAGCCGGTCGCCGGCCTTGATGCCCAGCGTGCGGGCGATACCGTCCTCCATCGAGAATTGGTCGCTGCGCGAGGGTTTCGCCCCCCACCATGCGCCGGAGACAATGCGGTTGTCGCGCTGCATCTGCGTCGCCCAGGACAGGTTGAACTCGCGGTCGACCAGGCGTCGCGCGCGGTCGTCGGCGTAGTCGGTGGGCGCCACCGGCCGGGCATTGATGCTGAGCAGCCGCGCACGCACCATCGGGTGCAGTTCGGGCATCGCCATGCCGCGTGCGGCAAAGAATTTCTGCAGCGCCGGCACCTGGTCGGGCTGGATGTTGACGATGAAGCGGTTCGGCGCATCCGGCGGCAGGCTGCGCTGCCACAGGTCGAGCAGCTCGCTGCGGATGATGGTCAGCGTCAGCAGCGCCATCACGCCGATGCCGAGCGCCACCACCTGCAGCACGCTGGCCAGCCGTCGCCGGCGCAGGTTGGCGATGCCGAAACGCCAGGACACGCCGGAGCCGCCCAGCCGCGAGACCAGCGCGATCACCGCCCAGGCCACCACGCCGGCCAGTCCCATCGCCAGCGCGAAGCCGGCGAAGACGAGGCCGCCGAGTTTCGCATCGCCGGCCTTCCACACGATCAGCGCGGCAATGACCGCGAGTCCCAGCGCATAACCGAGCCAGCCCATGCCGCTCGGCGCACCGAGATCCCGGCGCAGCACGCGCAGCGTCGGCACCCGCGCCAGTGCCAGCAGCGGCGGCAGCGCGAAGCCGATCAGCAGCGCCAGCCCCGTCACCACACCATGCAGCGCCGGCGAGAATCCGGGCTCGGGCAGTTCCACCGTGACCAGGGTGCCCAGCCACAGCGCCAGCGCGTGCTGGGCGACAAAGCCGGCGAGGCAGCCGGCGAGGCTCGCCACGGTGCCGAGCACGACAAACTGGGTCAGATACAGGGTCACCAGCCGCCGCTGGCTCGCGCCAAGGCAACGCATGATCGCGCAGGCGTCGAGGTGGCGCTGCAGGAAGCGCCGCGCGGCCAGCGCGATGGCCACCGCGGCCAGCACCACCGACAGCAGCGCGGCAAGGCTGAGGAATTTTTCGGCACGCTCCAGCGCGGAACGGATCTCGGGACGCGCATCCTCGATACTCTCCACGCGCTGGCCGGCGCCGAGTTTCGGCGTGATCCAGGCGCGGTAGGCGGCAATCTCGCGCGGCTAGCCCGACACCAGCACGCGGTAGCGGATGCGGCTGCCGACCTGCACCAGTCCGGTGGCGGCGACGTCGGCGTCGTTGAGCAGCACCCGCGGCCCGGCGTTGATGAAGCCGATCGCGCTGTCGGGCTCCTGGGTGATCACCTGCGCGATGGGCAGGCGGCTGTTGCCGATGGCGATGGTGTCACCCACCGTGACACCAAGCCGTGACAGCAGGCGTTCGTCCACCCACACCGTGCCCGGCTGCGGGATGCCTTCGGCCTTGCGGTCGGCCCCGTGCGGCTGGTCGGCGATGCGCAGGTCGCCACGCAGCGGATAGCCTGCAGTGACCACCTTGACCTCGGCGAGCACGCTGCTGCCCTCCACACCCGCCATGCTCGGGAAGCGCAGCATGCGCGCCACGGTGAGGCCGCGTGTTTCGGCTTCCGCGGCATAGGCCGCATCCAGCGGGCGGTCACCCGAGACGACCAGATCGGCGCCGAGCAGCTGGTTGGCCTGGCGGGTCAGCGCCTGCTGCACGCGGTCGGCAAAAAAACCCACCGTGGTCACGCTCGCCACCGCGACCACCACCGCCACCGCGACCAGCGTCAGTTCGCCTGCGCGCCAGTCGCGGGCGAGCAGGCGCAAGGCCAGCGCCAGGTCGGCGACAAAGCGTGTCATGACTGCAAGCGGCCGCCGGCAAGGCGCAGCGCGCGTGCGCAACGCCGCGACAGCTCGAGATCATGGGTCACCAGCACCAGCGTGGTACCGCGCTCTCGGTTGATTTCGAACAGCAGGTCAATGATACCGGCGCCCGTGGCGGCATCGAGGTTGCCGGTGGGCTCGTCCGCGAGCAGCAGTGACGGTTGCGTGGCAAAGGCGCGCGCGATCGCCACCCGCTGCTGCTCGCCGCCGGAGAGCTGCTTGGGATAGTGGCTGAGCCGTGCGCCGAGTCCGACACGGTCGAGCAGCGCCGCGGCCTCGGCGGCCGCGCCACGCGCGCCGGCCAGTTCCAGCGGCAGCATCACGTTTTCAAGCGCGGTCATTGCCGGCAGCAGGTTGAAGGACTGGAACACGAAGCCGAGCAGGCGCGCGCGCAGCGCGGCGCGGCCGTCCTCGTCGAGCGCAAACAGGTCTTCACCGGCGATATGCACGTTGCCCGAGGTCGGTGTATCGAGTCCGGCGAGCAGGCCGAGCAGCGTCGATTTGCCGGAGCCCGAGGCGCCGACCACGGCAACGGCCTCGCCCGCCTTCACCGTGAAACTGACACCGTCGAGGATGGTCAATGCCGAATCGCCGGTGGTAACCTGCTTGCCGAGGTTGATCACCTGCACCATCACCGGGGAAGATTGCTTGTCCATTTTTTTTCGTGTGGTTCTGAAACTGTCCGCGGCCCTGCTTTCGGGCCTCATGTGCGTGCTGCCGGCATCGGCGGCAACAATCCTGGTCTATGGCGACAGCCTGTCCGCCGGTTACGGCCTTGCCCGCGGTGCCGACTGGCCGGCACTGCTGCAGCAGCGGCTGCGTGATCGCAAGACCGATTATAAAGTCGCCAACGTCAGCATCAGCGGCGAGACCACGCTCGGCGGGCTGA
>JAJTHX010000048.1 GCA_021300125.1 Betaproteobacteria bacterium
ACCAGTGCCATGGCAATCGCAGGATCGCTCAACTTGGCGAGGCATTCTGTCCACGAAGCGACCTCGATGCAGGCCACCCCGCTGAGTGCCGATTCGACCAACCGTGCCAAGCCGTCTCGCACCAGTGGGTGGTCATCTGCGAGCAGGACTAATCGTTCGTTGGCCATGTGTCAGCCCTCTGAACTTGCCTTCTGCGGAGCCAGCAGATCGGCGATGGTGCTTTTGAGCGCAGCGGTGGAGATGGGCTTGGGCAACCACGGTATCTGGAGTGCCGCCAGGTGCTTCAGCCGCTCAGGCGACTGCTCCCCCGTGACGACCAGCACCTTGGGTGCTGCTGCAGAAGCTGCTGCGAATGCTTGCGCTTCGGCGGGACCCGAGACATCGGCACCCAAGGCATAGTCCACGATCAGCAGATCCAGCGGCTGGCCGTCCTTGGCAACCGCACCGATGAGATCCATCGCGGACTCGCCGGCGACGACGCGGCAGTCCCAGCGACGCAATACTCTCACCATGGCATCGCGCACCATCGGGTCGTCCTCGATCACACCCACATACAGGCCCACCAGACCGGGCGCCACCGTAGGCGCTTGGGCTGCCACTCCCCGTGCAGTTGCCGGAACCAGATCGAGAGTCAGATAGAAGCATGTGCCATGGCCTCGGCGGGAGCGCAGGCCCACTTGAACCCCCAAGAGCTGCGCTAACCGCTTGACGATCGGCAGCCCAAGACCGAGGCCTTCCGCGGCGCCATGCCCGGGTGAAACGCGAAAGAACTCCTCGAAGATGCGATCGTGGTGTACGTGATCGATCCCCGGGCCGGTATCCCAAACCTCCATGCGCAACTGGGGCGCACCGCTGATCTCCCGAACTCGGCAAGCCAGGAGAACGCCGCCCGCCCCGGTGTACTTGACGGCATTGCCGATGAGGTTGCGCAGCATGCGCTCGAGAAGAACCGGGTCGGTATAGACCTGACCGTCCAGTGCGCTTTCGCCAGCGCGCAGGGCCAGGCGCAAGCCCTTTGCCTCGGCAGCGGGAGCTGCTTCGTCGGCAAGCCGCTGCATGAGTTCCCAGGGCACCACAGTGCGGCGTTGAGGCACTAGCGTTCCAGCGTCAATCTGGGACATGTCCAGCAGTGCGTCGAACATGCGTTCCAAGGCGCTGTGCGCTTGCCGCAGGCGCTCCAAGACTTCGGTTTGCTCAGTCTCTAGCCCATGAGATGGCATAGCCTCGACATACAAGCCGATCGCATGCGCAGGCTGCCGGAGGTCGTGGCTAGCCACGGCAAGAAAGCTCGTCTTGGCCTGGTCGGCTGCGCGAGCGGCATCGCGGGCAGCTTCCATGTCCTTCAGCGCGTGGCGCAACTGCGTTCCCTGGGCCCTGACACGATCTTCCAGCTGGCTTCGAAGTAGCGCGCTGGACCTGGACGCGTCGACGTAGCGCTCGACGAGCAAGGCTGCCGCGGTGGCAGCAAACGCAAGCCCGGCATAGGTGACGAGACTCAGCGGATGGTTCGAGGTCTCGTCGAGATCAGCGATCCAGTCGAGGGCACCCAGTGCCAGCGCGACAGCGCCACAAGCCACCAGGGCCAGACTGGAGCGCGTCCGTGTCTGCCAATAGGCCCGAAACACTGCCGCCAGGGCGACCCCTATACCGACGATCAACAGCAGACGCCAGACAGACGACACCAGATCCATCTGATCAACGGCGTACGCGCCGGCCAGGAGCAACGGCCCGGCAGCTGCCAGCGCCAACAGTGACTTCTCCAGACGGGGCCGGTACCAGTTGGCCAGCCGTAGGCAGAAGGCAGCGAACGCGGCGACAACCACTCCGAACAGGCTGATCCACGCTATGGCGTACGCCGGTCCGCCAACCAGCGGCCAAGCGAACAACGGCATCCAGTTGACAAGCCACCATGCCAGCGCACCGACACCGAAGAGCAAGAAAGAGGTGTCGGGCATGCGCGCCCCCAACGCCAGCATCGCCAGCCCCAAAGTGCCGACCACGCCCCCGGCCACAAGAGGGCTGATGAAATGGGTGAACACCATCATGCGGTGCTTTCGCGTCAGCACCGAGAGTTCGCCGATCTCGACACGAGAGATCGACATCCGCCTCTGCGGCAGGGCTTCGATCTCAACGGTGTTGCCATCAGGCTTCCACAAGCCCTCGGGTACGCTCAAGACGGTCATCCGATCAAGGCCCCGAGGCAGCGTGCGACCTTCGGGGTCTGACGGTGCACGCAAGAGGTTCCCATTGAATCTGATCGACCCATTCGCGAGCATGCCCTCCATGAGGAGCCCCGGACTTCCCGGTGGGCGAGAGGGCACGCTGATCTTGTAGTGGACCGCATCGGGCTCGGGCGTAACCGGTGGATCCAGAGGCCAATCCGGAAGAGATACCGTTCGCCAGGGCTGCTGACCGATTTGCCGCTCGGCTTTGTCCGCCGTGAACATGCCGTCGGCGGCATGCGCCGACACCAGCCGGGTCAGCGCGACCCACACGAGCACAACCAGCATTGCCACGGCACGACGGTTGGCTGAGATCATGGGGCTGATGGATACATTCTCTTGACGGGCTGAAGTCTCCTGCTGCGCAGACTGTATCCAACATGCAGGGCATACAACCCTCGGCCGTTTGCGCTATGCCGCAGCCGGGAGGTGCTGGTGTCTTGCAATCGGACTGGCGGCGCCAGGTCGGACAAGTGATCCCCAGCTCCATAGCTGTTGCTGACGCTAGCCGCTTGGCGCGAACACGGTTCCTCAGGTGCGGCATCGCCCGCTAGACGTCGGCTTTCGGGCGTGGCATCGACCGACAGCTCCTGGCCGAATCCGGGTCTACGTTGGTGCAGCCTGAA
>JAJTHX010000163.1 GCA_021300125.1 Betaproteobacteria bacterium
ACGATCCTGCGCTGCTGGAACAGGCGTTCCGCGAGGCCGCCGCCGACGCTGACCACGCAGTCACCGGCCTCGGCATGCTCCTGCATGACGATGGTGTCGGCGCCCCTGGGCACCACGCCGCCGGTCATGATGCGCACGGCCTCGCCGGCGCCCAGCATGCCCTTGAACGGCGCGCCGGCAAATGAACTGCCAATGACCTTCAGGGTGACTTTGGCATCGGTCTTGAGGTCGGCGAAACGCAGGGCATAACCGTCCATTGCCGAGTTGTCATGCGCAGGCACATCCACCGGCGAAATCACGTCCTCAGCGAGCACCCGGCCCAGCGCGGCGCGGATGGCCACCCGCTCGCGGGTGGCCACCGGAGACAGGTAACGCGAGATCACCTCGCGTGCCTTGGGCACCGGCATTGAATTCGGATCGTAGTCGTCTGCGCAGGACAGTTCGCGCAGCATGCCCGGGTTGGAACTGGCTTCGGTCATCGCGGCATCCTCAGTGTGGGACACTGATTTTATCAGGGGCCACCAGCCCCTCCGCAGTCAGCGGACGATCTGCGTCGCGGGCAGCCACTGCAGCGCGGCGGTGGAGCGGTAGCCGTCTAGGCTGTTGACCAGGCGGCGGAAGGCGCGGCTGTCAAGGTATTCGAGCAGTGCGCGCACGCCGGGCCGTGCCAGCGAGGCCTGGCGCGCGGCGAGGTAATAGTGTTCGTTGACCACCGGCACAAAATCCAGTGCGTGTTCGCGCGCCGCAGCCTCGATGCCGAAGGCCGCATCGGCCATGCCGCTGGCAACGGTGGCGGCGACCGCGGCGTGGGTGAAT
Organism: Betaproteobacteria bacterium; assembly: GCA_021300125.1. Taxonomy (GTDB): domain Bacteria; phylum Pseudomonadota; class Gammaproteobacteria; order Burkholderiales; family SG8-41. The sequence continues at coordinate 817 of JAJTHX010000163.1, forward strand.
TCCTCATGGGTGTAGCCGTGTATTCCGGCCGGCGATACCCCTTGCTGGGCGAGCAGGAAATCGAGGCATAGCCGGGTGCCAGAGCCGGGCTGGCGGTTGACGAAGCGCACGTCCGGACGCGCGAGGTCGGCAAGGCGGTGCAGCTGCTTGGGGTTGCCGGCACGCACCATCAGGCCCTGGGTGCGGTCGAGCAGGTGCGTGGCCTGCCAGCCCTTGAGGCTGAGGTAGGGCAGGAACTGCGCGGCCAGCGTGCGGGTGCCGGGAATTGCAGGCAGGTGGAAACCCGCAAGGTCACATTGTTTGCGCCGCAGCGCCGCCAGACAGTCGAGGCTGCCGTGAAACTGCAGTTCGAGGCCGATGCCGGTGGCACGGGCGAAAAGCGTTCGCATCTGCGCCAGCGCCAGATCATGGCTGGCATGCAGCAGCACGCCCGTCGAGGCCACCGGTGTCGCGGGTGCTTCGGCGACGTGGACAGCCATGCGCGCTTCGCCTTCACGCAGTGCGGCTGCCAGGGAACCATTCACATCGACCATCCCCACGAGCAGTTTGGTGCCCAGCGGCGAGAGCAGGGTCCCCCGCCCCTGCTGACGGATCACCAGCTGGTCGCCGAGGGTGTTGCCGGCGGCCTCCAGCAGGCCCCAGGCATGGCGGTAGGACAGGCCGGCGCTTTTGGCGGCGGCCTGCAGATTGCCATTGCGGGCCACGGACTCAAGCAGGGTGACCAGGCGCGGCTCGATGTCGAGGCCGTCCAGGGTCCAGCGAATCTGGGCGCTGATGCGGTGGGTTTGGGCCATGGAAGGGCTAATACCGGTAATGAATTGCATATTAAGGCAAGCCCGATTATGGAGGAATATTTTGCAAAATAATTTATGTCGGATTGTTCATGAGTGGATTGGGGGAGGCTTTTGCCGCGGCTTGGGCGCTGATCGCCGGTGTCGAACCCGGGCTGGTCGGCATCGTCACGCTCAGCCTGCAGGTCAGCCTGTCGGCGGTGCTGATCGCCAGCGCCATCGCGCTGCCGCTGGGCGCGGCGATCGCGGTTGGCCGTTTTCCCGGCCGCCAGGCGCTGATCGTGCTGCTCAACGCGCTGATGGGGCTGCCGCCGGTGGTGGTCGGCCTGCTGGTCTATCTGCTGCTGTCGCGCGCCGGCCCGCTGGGCAGCCTCGGCATCCTGTTCACGCCCTCGGCGATGGTGGTGGCGCAGACGGTGCTGGTGGTGCCGATCATTGCCGCGCTGTCGCGGCAGGTGATCGAGGATGCCTGGCGCGAATATGACGAGCAGCTGCGTTCGCTGGGCGCCAGCCGGCCATCGGCCGCGCTGACCCTGATTTGGGATACCCGGTTTTCGCTGGTCACCATCGTGCTCGCCGGCTTCGGCCGCGCCGCCGCCGAGGTCGGCGCGGTGATGATCGTCGGCGGCAACATCGACGGTGTGACGCGGGTGATGACCACCGCGATCGCGCTGGAGACCAGCAAGGGTGACCTGCCGCTGGCACTGGGTCTGGGTATCGTGCTGCTGTCACTGGTGCTGCTGCTCAATGCGCTGGCGGCGCTGATCCGCGAGCTGGCGACGCGGAGGTACGGCTGATCATGCTGCCGCTGGAACTGCGCGACCTCAGATTTTCCGCCGGTGGGCATCCGATCATCCGCGGCATCTCGGCGCGGCTCGAAGCCGGTCCGCGCAGCATCATCCTCGGCCCCAATGGCGCCGGCAAAAGCGTGCTGATGCGGCTGTGCCACGGCCTGCTCAGGCCGTCCGGTGGGGAAGTCATCTGGCACGGTGCCAAAGGCGGCGATCCGCGCCGCCGCCAGGCCATGGTGTTCCAGCGCCCGGTGATGCTGCGCCGCTCCGCGCTGGCCAACGTGATCTATGGTTTGAAACTCGCCGGGCACTCACCGCAGGAGTGTGAACTGCGTGCGCAGGACGTGCTTGAGGTGGTCGGCCTGGCGCAGCAGGCTGCGCGGCCGGCGCGCGTGCTCTCCGGCGGCGAGCAGCAGCGGTTGGCGCTGGCGCGGGCCTGGGCTCTGGGGCCGGATGTGCTGTTCCTCGACGAGCCGACGGCCAACCTCGATCCGGCGGCTACTCACGAGATCGAGTCGCTGATCAACATGATCCATGCCGCCGGCACCAAGATCATCATGACCACGCACAACCTCGGCCAGGCGCGGCGTCTCGGCGACGAGGTACTGTTCATTGACCGCGGCCTGCTCAAGGAGCAGAGCCCCATTGAACGCTTTTTCAGCCAACCCGCCTCCAACGAGGCGGAGACTTTCATCCGAGGAGAACTGCCATGAACCGATTCCGCAGAGTGCTGCTGTGCCTGGCCTTGATGCTGGCCGCGCCGGGGGTATTTGCCCAGAACTTCATCACCGTGGCCTCGACCACGTCCACCGAGCAGTCCGGCCTGTTCAAGCACCTGCTCCCGGTGTTCGAGAAAAAGGCTGGCATCCAGGTACGCGTCGTGGCGCTGGGCACCGGCCAGGCGCTGGACATGGCGCGCCGCGGCGACGCTGACGTGGTGTTTGTGCACGATCCGGCGGCGGAGGAGAAGTTCGTCGCTGAAGGTTTTGGCCTGCGCCGCCAGGAGGTGATGTACAACGACTTCGTGCTGGTCGGCCCAAAATCCGATCCGGCAAAAATTCTCGGCAGCCGCGATATCGTGGACGCCTACAAAAAGATCGCTGCGGCCGGCGTACCCTTCGCCTCGCGCGGCGACAAGAGCGGCACCCATGCCGCCGAACTGCGTCTGTGGAAAACAGCCGGAGTCGATCCGCAAACCGGCAAGGGCGGCTGGTATCGCGAGACCGGTTCCGGCATGGGCCCGACGCTGAACACCGCCTCGGCGATGAACGCCTACGCCTTCACCGACCGAGGCACCTGGCTGTCGTTCAAGAACCGCGGAGATCTGGTGATTTCCGTCGAAGGTGATCAGCGCCTGTTCAACCAGTACGGCGTGATGCTGGTCAATCCGGCCAAGCACCCGCACGTCAAGCGCGAGCAGGGCCAGGCTTTTGTCGATTGGCTGGTGTCGCCTGAAGGGCAGGCCACGATTGCGGCCTACAAGATAGGCGCCGATCAGCTGTTCTTTCCCAATGCCAAACGCTGAAGGTGCAGCCGGCATGATTTGACCAGAGCCACGGCGCGTATCGGCCTGAGATAGCATTCCGGCAAGGGAGAATGGTGCTGATGGCTGAACGTCCTGAAACGTCGCTGCTGCCGGCCCGGCTTCGCTTCGACAGCCGGGAATTTTCCGGGGCATTCGGTGATCTCGGCACGCTGGTGCCTTTTCTGCTGGCTTATATCACCGTGGTTGGCGTGGCACCGGCCGGCATGCTGCTGGGTTTCGGACTGGCGCTGATTGCCGCAGGCTGTTACTTCGGCACACCGATGGCGGTGCAGCCGATGAAGGCCATAGGTGCGGTGGCGATTGCCGGTGCCGCGCAGACAGCCACCGTCACACCGGAGGCTGTAGCGGTGGCCACACTTGCCACCGGGCTGATCTGGCTATTTATGGGGCTGACAGGGGCCGCCGCCAGGCTGCTGCGCTGGATTGGACGCCCGGTGATCATCGGCATTACGCTCGGTCTGGGGCTGGCTTTCATGCTTCAGGGCACGCAGCTGATGGCGCAGGCCCCGTGGTTTGCCGCGCCCTTGCTGGTACTGACCGTGCTGCTGCTTGCACGCAAGGCAATACTGGCCATGCTCCTGATCCTGGGTAGTGGTGCTGCCTGGGCCTTGTCAAGTGATGTTGGTGCGGCACACGCATTGCTCGCGGTGCGCCCGGAGTTTGTCCTGCCGTCATGGCCTCTGGATGGCCTGTCCTGGGAAGCCCTGTTCACCGGGGTGATACTGCTGGCACTGCCGCAGTTGCCGCTGACGCTGGGCAATGCGGTGCTGGCCCCGGTTGAATTCAGCAACCGTGAGTTTCCGCAGCGTCCGGTCAGTGAACGGAAGGTGGCCGTATCCACGGGATTGATCAATACACTGGGCAGCACCATGGGCGCGGTACCGATGTGCCACGGGGCCGGCGGCATGGCGGCGCAAGCCGGCTTTGGCGCGCGCAGTGGTGGCGCGCCGGTGATTCTTGGCGTGATTCTGGTGGTGCTTGCACTGTGGTTCAGCGAATCGCTGGCTTCGCTGCTGCGCCTGTTTCCGATGCCTGCGCTGGGCGTGATGCTGTTTCTTGCCGGCATCCAGCTGGCGCTGGGTTCCTGCGATTTTGCCCGCGACAAGGGGGAGCGTTTTGTATCCCTGGGTTCGGCAGCACTCGCGGTGTGGAATGTGGGAATCGCCTTTTTGTTCGGTGTCGTGATGTACTACATCGTGCGCCGGGGCTGGCTGAAACTGTGAATGCGGCCGCGAAGCCGGTGGACCGCCGCCGTCGTCATATTGTTGCCGCAGGCCTGGGCCTGATGCTGCCGGTGACTGCGTTTGCGCAAATGCGCACGGTTACCGACGGCGCCGGCCGCCGTGTGCAGATTCCGCTGAAGGTTTCGCGCATCTATGCCGCGGGTCCGCCAGCCAGCGTGCTGGCCTTTGCACTGGCCCCCGAGAAACTGATCGGCTGGACCACACCGTTTCGCGACGCTGAAAAACCCTTCGTCGCGCCGCGTTATGCCGAGTTGCCGGCCTATGGCCGGCTCACCGGCCGCGGCAATACCGCGAATGTCGAGGTGGTGATCAAGGCGCAGCCCGACCTGATCGTGGATTACGGCGCGGTGCGTGACACCTTTGTCTCGCTGGCTGACCGCGTGCACGCGCAGACCGGTATTCCGTATCTGCTGCTGGATGGTGATTTCGACCGGATGGTTGAGGTCATCATGCAGTTTGGCCAGATCACCGGCGAGGAAGGGCGTGCCGCGGCGCTCGCGAAATATGCGCGCGATACACTGGCGGACATTGCTGGGCGGGTGGCCAAGGTGCCCCCGGCACGGCGGCCGCGGGTCTATTACGCGCGGGGTCCGGCGGGACTCAACACCGGGCTTGCCGGTTCGATCAACACCGAGAGCATCGAACAGGTCGGTGCCACCAATGTGGCAGCGGAACTCGGTCGCGGCGGCCTGGTGCAGGTGTCGATTGAACAGGTGCTGCGCTGGAACCCGGACCTGATCGTGACCACCGATGCGCAGTTTTTCCAGCTGGCGCGTAGCCATCCCCTGTGGCGGGCATTGCCGGCGGTACGTGACGGCCGGCTGCACCTGGCGCCGCAACTGCCTTTCGGCTGGATCGACTTTCCGCCATCGCTGAATCGCCTGATCGGGCTGCGCTGGCTTGCGCGGCTGCTGTATCCTGAGGTTTTCAGCGAAGATCTGCGGCCCATCGTGCGCGATTTTTACTCCCGTCTTTATCATCAGACCCCCAGCGAGGCCCAGCTCGACCAGCTGCTCGGCGCTGCCGTCGCGCCGCTATGATGCGCCAGCCCCTGGTTGCGCTGCT
>JAJTHX010000152.1 GCA_021300125.1 Betaproteobacteria bacterium
CCGCCATACGGGCGCTGATCAAGCAGCTGGTCAGCGCCGAGAACAGCCGCACGCCGCTGAGTGACGGCCAGATTTCTGAACTGCTGGGCCAGCAGGGTATAGTGGTGGCCAGGCGCACCATCGCCAAGTACCGCGAATCCCTGCAGATCCTTCCGGTGAACCTCAGAAAAACCCTCTAGCAAAAACCCCCAATCCAGGAGAGCCGCACATGAACCTGCACCTGACCGGCCACCACCTCCAGATCACCCCCGCCATCCGCGATCACGTTGCAAACAAGCTGGAACGCATCACAGCCCATTTTGACCAAGTGATTGATATCCATGTCATCATGACCGTGGAAAAACTGCAGCACAAGGTGGAAGCCAACATGCACCTGAGCGGCAAGGAAATATTCTGCGAGGCACATGGCGAGGACATGTATGTCGCCATAGACCACCTGGTCGGCAAGCTCGACCGTGCAGTGATCAAGCACAAGGAAAAGAATCTCTCGCACCGCCACGATGGCGCGCCGCTGAAGCACCGCAGCGTCGACGAATAGGCCGGGCCCGGACAGAACAGTCGCACCATGAACCTGATCGCAAAAATACTGCCCGCGACGAACATCCTCCTCGACGCCGACCTCACCAGCAAAAAACGCATCTTCGAACAGGCCGGGCTGCTGTTCGAAAACCACCAGCAGATCGCAAGGGCTCTGGTGTTCGACAGCCTGTTCGCGCGGGAAAAACTGGGCTCCACCGGACTCGGGCAGGGTGTCGCCATTCCGCACGGCCGCATCAAGGGCATCAAGAGCGCCATCGGTGCCGTGATCCGGGTACGCGAGGCGGTACCCTTCGACGCGCCCGACGGGCAGAATGTGCGTCTTACCTTCGTGCTGCTGGTACCCGAGCGCGCGACCGACGAGCACCTGCAGATCCTTTCTGAACTCGCCCAGATGTTCAGCGACAAGTCCTTCCGCCAGCGGCTGCTCGACGCCGCCGACGGCCCCGCACTGCTGGAACTGATCCAGGGATGGGAAGCGCATGCCGCAGGTCAGCATAGCCCGGCTGTTTGAGGACACCCGGGAAAAGCTGCAGCTCGAATGGATTGCCGGCCGCGGTGGCGCCGGCAAGGGCCTCGACAGCGAACTGACCAAGGACTCCTCGCAGGGCCTGGTCGGGCACCTCAACTTCATCCATCCCAACCTGATTCAGGTGCTGGGCCAGTCTGAGGTCAACCACCTCGATGCACTGGATCCCGAGGAGTGCCGCAGCCTGCTCCGCCGCACCGCCACACGCGAGCTGGCCTGCTTCATCGTGGCGGGTGCCAGGAACGTGCCGCAGGCGCTGCTCGAAATCGCCGAAGCCACACAGACACCGCTTTTTTCTTCGCCCATCGCCAGCGTTGAGCTGATGTGGATCCTGCGCCCCCATCTTGCGCGCGCGCTGGCTGACTCGACCACGGTGCACGGCGTGTTCCTCGATGTGTTGGGCGTCGGCGTGCTGCTCACCGGCGACTCCGGTGTCGGCAAGAGCGAGCTCGCGCTGGAGCTGATCAGCCGCGGCAGCGGCCTCATCGCCGATGACGTGGTCGAGCTTTACCGCGTCGGTCCGGAAAGCATCGAGGGTCGCTGCCCTCCGCTGCTGCGCGATTTCCTGGAAGTACGCGGCCTCGGCGTGCTCAATATCCGCACCATCTTCGGCGAAGCTGCGCTGCGGCCGCGCAAGAACGTCAAGCTGATCGTCCACCTCGAGCGGCCCTCCGGCAGTGATCCCGCGCTGCTGGAGCGCCTGCCGCTGAAGCCCGGTATTGAGCGGCTGATGGAGATAAGCATCCCGAAAGTCACCATCCCGGTTGCCGCCGGGCGCAATCTGGCGGTGCTGACCGAGGCGGCGGTGCGCAATCATGTGCTGCAGATGCGTGGCATCGACAGCACGCGCGAATTCATCGAACGCCAGGCGCAGGCGCTGCGCGACGGCGAAACCTGATGCACGCGCGACTGCTGTGCAGCTGATTCTGATCACCGGCCTGTCGGGGTCGGGCAAGAGCGTCGCCCTCGCTGTGCTGGAGGACGCCGGCCATTACTGCGTGGACAACCTGCCGCTCGACATGGTTGCCGGTGTGGTCGAATCCTTGCATAAATCCGGCATCCCGCGCGCGGCACTGACCGTGGACGCCCGCGCCGGCGCCGGCGTCGCCCGCCTGCCCGAACTGGTGCAGCAGCTTCGCGCCGCGGGCCACGACCTGAGGGTGATGTTCCTGGAGGCCAAGTCCGAAACCCTGATCAAGCGCTACTCCGAGACGCGGCGGCGCCATCCCCTGTCCGACGGGGTGATGACCCTGCCCGAGTGCATTGCACACGAGCGCGAACTCGTCGCCGCGGCAGCGGACATCGCCCACCATATCGATACCAGCGACCTCGCCCCCAACACCCTTCGCGCCTGGGTCAAGGATTTCGCGCAAATCCCCGCCGGCGGTCTGACACTGCTGTTCGAATCCTTCGGCTTCAAGCACGGCATTCCGCTCGATGCCGATTTCGTGTTCGACGTGCGCTGCCTGCCCAACCCCTACTATGACCCCAAGCTTCGCCCGCTGACGGGCCTCGACGGCCCGGTGGCGGTATTCATCGAGGCCAACCCCGACGCAATGCGCATGTTCGCCGACATCCAGCACTTCGTCGGTGACTGGCTGCCGGCCTTCGAGCGTGACAACCGCAGTTACCTCACCGTCGCCATCGGCTGCACCGGGGGCCAGCACCGCTCGGTCTATTTCGCCGACCGGCTGGCACGCGGTTTCGGCGCGCGCCACCGCACCCTTGCCCGCCACCGCGAGCTCGGCACGTGAGCGATCGCCTCGAAATCCCGCTGTTCCCGCTGGGCACCGTATTGTTCCCCGGCGGCCTGCTGCCGCTGCGCGTGTTCGAGCCGCGCTATGTGGATATGACCAAGCTGTGCCTGCGCGACAACACGCCCTTCGGCGTGTGCCTGATCCGCGAGGGCCATGAGACCGGCGTGCCGGCGGCGCCGCATGCCGTGGGCTGCCTTGCGCGCATCGAGCACTGGGACGTGCCCCATCCCAACCTGTTCGCGCTGCTTGCCCGCGGCGGCGAGCGTTTCCGTGTGCTGAAGCAAAGCGTGAATGCCGCAGGGCTGATCCGCGCCGAAGTCGAACTGCTGGCGCAGCCCGAAGCCGCTGTCGCCACGGATGCAGCCTGCGAGGAAGTGCTGCGGCTGGCGGTCAAGCGCGCCGGCGAGGACAGCGTGCCCGGTCCGATCCGCTTTGACGATCCGCTGTGGGTGGGTTATCGCCTGGCCGAAATCCTGCCGATCATGCCACTGGAACGCCAGGCGCTGCTCGAGGAAAACGACGCCACAGCCCGGCTGAACCGGCTGCGCGAGCACATGCTCGCCCACGGCATCATAGAAAAAGTCAATAAAAACAAATAGTTAATAAAAACTATCGCGCTGCAGGATGTACAGGATCTGGCGCACCGGCTTGGGAATGGCCGCGCCCAGCGCATCCGCCAACGGCAACCACGCCTGACCGGGCCGGGCGGTACGACGCGGCCAGCGGCACACGCGCAAGGGCAACGGCAGGATATCGAGATGGAAATGGGTAAAGCCGTGCGCGATCAAGGGCAATGCCGGCAGCGCTTCAACCTCGGCACCATAACGTTGCGCGCAGACCTCGATCTCGTCGCCATCAGTGTCCAGTTCCGGAAAACTCCATAGCCCGCCCCAGATGCCGGTCGGGGGCCGCTTCTCCAGCAGCACTTCGCCGTTGCGCAGCAAAATCAGCATCGTCGTTCGCCGCTGCGGCAGGGCCTTGCGCGGCTTGGGTGCCGGCAGTTGTGCAACCAGCCCCTCAAGGCGCGCGATACAGAGGTCTGCCGCAGGACACTCCTGGCAGCGTGGCTTGCGCCGCGTGCATACGGCCGCGCCGAGATCCATCAGTCCCTGGGTATAGGCGCGCAGGCCCTGCTCCGGCAGCAGCGCCTCGGCCGCACGCCACAGCCGCGCGGCCACCGCAGCCTCGCCGGGATAACCGTCAATCGCACACAGCCGTGCCAGCACGCGTTTGACGTTACCGTCGAGGATCGCGGCTCGCCCGCCGAACGCGAACACCAGGATCGCGGCGGCGGTCGAACGCCCGACGCCGGGCAAGGCCATCAATGCATCCTGGTTCCCGGGAAATTTGCCACCGTGCGCCTCAACCACCTGCCGGGCCGCGCGGTGCAGATTGCGCGCCCGCGAGTAATATCCTAGCCCGCTCCACAGCGCGAGCACCGCATCCTCATCGGCTGCCGCCAGCGCAGCGACATCGGGAAAGCGCTCCAGGAAGCGCTGGTAATACGGAATCACCGCCGAGACCTGGGTCTGCTGCAGCATGATTTCCGAAAGCCACACGGAGTAGGCATCGCGCTTGCGCTGCCATGGCAGATCATGGCGGCCGTGTTGCTTCTGCCAGGCGACCAGCGCCGGCGCAAAGGAAGCTGCCAGCGTCGCGTCGGTCACGCCGGGTGCTGCAGTCTGGGAAAGCCGGCGCCGCGGCATGGCTGGAATTGTGCGGGCAGTCTGGTGCGGGAAGGTGGAGCGGGTGATGGGAATCGAACCCACGTCATCAGCTTGGGAAGCTGAGGTTCTGCCATTGAACTACACCCGCGCGGGGTTGGATTGTACTGCAGGCGGCGATCCGGGGTTCAGGGCTGCCATACCGGCCGCGCCGGCAGCAGGCCCTGCAGCGGCGAGTGGTCGATGTAGACATAGGCATCGAAATGATCTCGCGGCACGATATGGATGCCATTTTCCATGCCGGCAGCGTTGCCGTTCTGCAGCCACCAGCGCAGATGTTTCGACAGAAACGCGGCATCTGCGGGAAACCAGGCCAAACGGTGTCCGGCATCGTGCAGGGCCTTGTCCATCGAGTCCGCGGCACGCGGCTCCAGCCAGTCGCCCTGTGCGCCGGCGGCCTTGTATGCGGTCAACGCAACGTTGAAGACGCGGCGACCCGTCAGTTGCCGGAAAAAATAAACCCCGGACTTCAGATCACCCGATCCCCACCAGTCTGCCGCCGAGCGGTTGTGCGAGGTGTGGCTGGTGTGCGCGGCCAGCACCGCGCGTGGCGCGTCATGCAGCGCCATCAGCAGCATCAGGTTGCGGCCCTGCGCGCGGTCGCGTTCATTCCAGCTTTGCAGGTCATCGACACCGGCGTGGTGGTGGAAACCCAGCCAGCCCTGCAGGGTGGATGCCGACAGGGCCAGCTCATAGGCCTCTTCCCGGCGCACCCCGCCTGCCGCCGCCCGGGCGACGCCTTCGGCCGCCCCAAGCACCGCGTCCAGCGCGGCCTGGCAGGCGTGAAGACCCGAGTCATCGCGCTGCCGCGCGCGCTGCTGGAGGGCGTGAAGCGCGGCATCCGCCTGCGCCCAGTCGCGCACCCCCGCGGTGATGCAATGTTGTTCAATGGCGGCGTGCAGGGCCGGCGGCAAGCCCAGCCGCGCAGCAAGCTCAGGGATACGCTGGTGGTGCTCCCAGGGCCGGTCCCAGACATCCATGCCGCGGAACACGACCGGTGCACGCGGATGCTGGGCGTTGTATTGGCAGGCCCAGGTCCACAGTGGCCGGTCGGCAGCGGTCGGGAAATACAGCACGTCAAGGGGCGGCTCTGAAGACGGCGCAGTGCGCGCTTCGGCGCAACCGGCCAGCCACTGGGCCAGGCCACGGCTGCGCAGCACCGCGGTTTCCCAGACGATCAGCCGGATGCCCTGGCGTTCGACAAGATGCCGGATGAGCCGGGTCTGAATCCGCAGCAGGCCGGAGGAACCGTGCACGGTTTCGCCCAAAGCCACGACGTCAGCCTGGCGCGCAGCCCCGTCGAACAGCGGCAACAGTTCTTCATCAGTGACCGCTTCCGGCGCAGCGCGGAG
>JAJTHX010000362.1 GCA_021300125.1 Betaproteobacteria bacterium
CTCGTTGACGATGAAATTGGCATGCTTTGCCGAAATCGCGGCACCGCCGATGCGGTGGCCCTTGAGACCTGCCGCCTCGATCAGCCGAGCGGCATGGTCACCCGGAGGATTACGGAATACCGAACCCGCGTTGGGCTGCCCCAGCGGCTGGCTGGCAATGCGCCGCGCCAGCAGCGACTGGATGGTGGCGCGCGACTGAACGCTGTCGCCCCGGGCCAGGCGCAACGTCGCACCGACGAACCACTCTTCGCGTCCGCCACGGCCGTCCTCGCCCGGCACGCAGGGAAACTCGCGGCAGCGCCGCACGACGCTGCGATAGCCGATCATGTAATGGCCCGGGGTGCGATCGCGCAGCACTCCGGCACGGTCGATGGTGCGAACCGACTGCACCAGATTCCAGGTTTCACCGCCGTAACAGCCGGCGTTCATCGCCAGCGCGCCGCCCAGCGTACCCGGAATTCCGGCGAGGAACTCCGCGCCGGCGAGTGCATTGACCGCTGCCATGCGTGCCAGTTTCGGACAGGCAACGCCGGCAGCAGCACGGATCTCGCCGCCGGCCGCATCGGTCACCACTGCGGCCTCGCGCAGTGCGCGGTGGGTGAAAACGACGGTGGCATCAAGGCCGCCATCGCGCACCAGCAGGTTACTGCCCAGACCGACCAGATACACCGCCTCGTTGCCCGGCAGGCCGCGCAGGAACAGCGCCAGGTCATCGAGATCCGCAGGCAGATAAGCCTGGCGCACGCGTCCTCCGGCGCGCCAGCTCAAATGCCGCGCCATCGGCTCATCGCGGCGCAACTCGCCGCGCAGACCCTGGCTCGACAGCTGTTGTTGTTCGTCCATGTTCATTCGCACATCACGCCCGGCCCGGCTGCTGCTGCAATCGTCCGGCCACGGCGCCGATCGAACCCGCGCCCATGGCCAGCACCACGTCGCCATCGCGCACGGCGGAGAGAATCGCCGCCGGCAGCTCCGCAACCTGCTCGACAAACACCGGCTCCACCTTGCCGAGCACGCGCACCGCCCTCGACAGCGCCCTGCCGTCGGCGGCGACAATCGGCGCTTCGCCCGCGGCGTAAACCTCGGTCAGCAGCAAGGCGTCCACAGTCGACAGCACCCGGCTGAAATCCTCGAAACAGTCGCGGGTGCGCGTGTAGCGGTGCGGCTGGAACGCCAGCACCAGGCGACGGCCCGGAAACGCGCCACGCGCGGCCGCGATGGTTGCCGCCATTTCCACCGGATGATGGCCATAGTCATCAATCAATTCGAAACTGCCGCCGCCCGGCAGGGGCAGTGCACCGTAACGCTGGAAACGCCGGCCGACGCCCTTGAACTCCCCCAGCGCCTTGACGATACGCCCGTCGGCAACACCGACTTCAGTGCCCACCGCAATCGCCGCCAGCGCGTTGAGCACGTTGTGCACGCCTGCAAGGTTGAGCCGGATGTCGAGATCCGGCAGCCGCCGGCCGTTCTTGCGCTGCACGCGGAAATGCATTGCGCCTGCTGCGGCACTGACCGCGATGCCGCGCACATCGGCGCCCTCGCCCAGGCCATAGGTCACCACCGCCTTGGTCAGCCGCGGCATGATCGAGCGCACATTCACATCGTCGTTGCAAAGGACAGCCACGCCGTAGAACGGCAGCCGCTCGACGAAATCGACGAACGCCTGGCGCAGGCGGTCCAGCGAGTGACCGTAGGTTTCCATGTGATCGGCGTCGATGTTGGTCACCACGGAGATCACCGGCTGCAGATGCAGGAACGAGGCATCGGATTCGTCGGCCTCGGCGACAATGAATTCACCGGCGCCGAGCCGGGCGTGGGTGCCGGCACTTTCAAGGCGGCCGCCGATCACGAATGTCGGATCAAGCCCGCCTTCGGCGAGGATGCTGGCGACAAGGCTGGTCGTCGTCGTCTTGCCGTGGGTGCCGGCCACCGCGATGCCCTGCTTCAGGCGCATCAGTTCGGCCAGCATCAGCGCGCGCGGCACCACAGGCACATGGCGGGCACGGGCAGCCACAACCTCCGGATTGTCCGCCCTGACTGCGCTCGAAATCACCACCACGTCGGCGCTGCTGACATGTTCTGCCGCATGGCCGATGCGCACCATCGCACCAAGTCCGGCCAGGCGGCGCGTGGCATTGCTCTCGGCGAGATCGGAACCGCTGACCGCATAGCCCAGATTCAGCAGCACCTCGGCGATGCCGCTCATCCCGGCGCCGCCTATGCCGACGAAGTGGATGTTTTTGACCTTGTGTTTCATGCCAGGTCTCTCATGCGGCAAGCTCCATGCACAGGCCCGCCACTTTCTCGGCCGCATCCGGCTTGCCGACCGCCCGGGCGGCGCGTGCCATCTCCAGCAGCTTTTCACGGTCCAGTCCACGCATCACGCGCGCCAGCGACTCTGGCGTGAGCTCCTGCTGCGGCATCAGCAGCGCGGCGCCGCGGTCGGAGAGATAACGGGCATTGCGCGTCTGGTGGTCATCCACCGCATGGGGGAACGGCACCAGGAGGCTGCCGATGCCGGCCACCGCCAGTTCAGTCACGGTGGTTGCGCCGGAACGGCACACAATCAGGTCGGCCTCGCCGTAACGCGCAGCCATGTCGTCAACGAAAGCCAGCACTTCGGCCTCCACTCCGAGTTCGCGATAGCGCTGGCGCACCGCTTCGGCATGGTCATTGCCAGCCTGGTGCGTGACCACTGGACGCTGCCCGGGCTCCAGCAGCGCCAGCGCCTGCGGCAGGATCTCGTTGAGCGCCCGCGCTCCAAGGCTGCCGCCGACCACCAGCAGGCGCAGCGGACCGCTGCGGCCTGCGAATCGCGCTTCAGGCGGGGCAAGATCGACGATCTCGCTGCGCACCGGATTACCCGACCAGATCACGTCGACGCGGCCCTCGAAAGCATCGGGAAATGCCGAAAGCACACGGTCCGCAACACCGGCCAGTACGCGGTTGGTCAGGCCCGGTATTGCGTTCTGCTCGTGGATCAGCAGCGGCCGGCCGAACAGCGCGGCCATCATCCCCCCGGGGAAAGCGGCGTAACCGCCCATGCCAAGCACCACGTCAGGGCGCTGGCGGAAAATCGCCGCCGCGCTCTGCCAGAACGCAATCAGCAGAGTCAGCGGCAACAGCAGCTTGCGCAGCAAACCCTTGCCGCGGACGCCGCCGATGCGGATCCACTCGGTGGCATAGCCGCGCGCCGGTACCAGCCGCTCCTCCATGCCGCCACGCGCGCCCAGCCAGACCACGCGCCAGCCCCGTTTGCTCAGCACCTCGGCCACAGCCAGCGCCGGAAAGATGTGGCCACCGGTGCCGCCCGCCATCACCATCAGCGTGCGCGTCATACCGTGAACCCCCGTGCCTGCTGCCGGTTTTCCCAGTCCACGCGCAGCAGTATGGCGATCGCACAGCAGGTCGCGAGGATCGCGCTGCCACCGAAGGACAGCAGCGGCAGGGTGAGGCCCTTGGTCGGCAGCAACCCCATGTTGACGCCCATATTGATGATCGCCTGCACGCCGATCCAAAGGCCCACGCCCTGCGCGACCAGCGCGGCGTAGTAGCGTTCCAGTTCGCAGACGCGGCGGACGATGACGAGGCGCGCCACACCAGTAGCGTAAACAGCACGATGATGAGCAACACGCCGGCGAATCCGAGCTCCTCGGCAATCACCGCGAGCAGGAAATCGGTATAGGCTTCGGGCAGGTAGAACAGCTTTTCCACGCTGGCGCCAAGGCCTACGCCAAACCATTCGCCGCGGCCGAAGGCGATCAGCGCATGCGACAGTTGGTAACCCTTGCCGTAGGGATCGGCCCAGGGGTCCATGAATCCGATCACGCGCTGCATGCGGTAGGGACTGGTCCAGATCAGCAGCAGGAAGCCGATCACCAGCATCACGATCAGCCCTGCAAACAGCCGCCAGTTCATGCCGCCGAGGAAGAGGATGCCCATCGCGATCACCGTGATGACCGCAAAGGCGCCGAAATCGGGCTCCATCAGCAGCAGGCCGCCGGCCAGCATCATCACCGCGAACATCGGCAGAAAGCCCTTGCGCAGGCTGTGCATGAAGGCGGCCTTGCGTACGGTGTAGTCGGCGGCATAGAGCACCACTGCCACCTTCACCAGCTCCGAGGGCTGGAGGTTGACCACATACAGCGACAGCCAGCGCCGGCTGCCGTTGACCTCGCGACCAATGCCCGGAATCAGCACCAGCGCGAGCAGGCCCAGCCCGCCGAGGAAAAGGAAGGGGGCGAGCTGCTGCCACACTCGCAGCGGCACCTGGAACACCACTGTCGCGGCGACCAGGCTGACCAGCACAAACACCGCGTGGCGGGTCAGGTAATAGGTCGCGTTGTTGCCGGTCATGCGGCTGCCTTCAGCGATCGCAATCGACGCCGAATACACCATCACCAGTCCGATCGAAAGCAGCAGGGCTGTCACCCAGAGCAGGCAATGATCGTATTCCGCTGGGGCCGCGCGCGCGCCGGCGCTCATGGTGTGGGTGCTCATGCCCGGCTCCGCTGCAGCGCCGCCACTGCGGCAGCGAACACTTCGGCCCGATGCACATAGTTGCGGAACATGTCGTAACTCGCGCAGGCTGGCGACAACAGCACCGCATCGCCGGGACGGGCAGTGGCGCTCGCCAGCTGCACCGCTTCGTTCATGTCGCCCGCATGCAGCAACGGCGCGGCATCACCGATCGCGGCCGCAATCAGCGGGGCATCGCGGCCGATCAGCACCACCGCGCGGGCCCGGCCGCGCGCCGCATCCGCCAACGGCGAAAAATCCTGGCCCTTGCCGTCGCCGCCTGCGATCAGCACCACCGGCGAGGCAAAGCCGTTCAGAGCCGCGACCGTGGCCCCTACATTGGTACCCTTGGAGTCATCATAGAATTCTATGTTATTGATTCTATTGATTAATTTTACCCTGTGCGGCAGCCCTTCAAAGTCTGTCCAACCCGCCACGATAGCGGCATCAGAAACACCAATGAGATGACACAGCGCACCGGCTGCTAGCGCGTTCACGGCATTGTGCTGCCCGGCAACGCGGAGCCGCTGCGCATCCATCAGCCTGTTTCCGCCACGGCACAGGCCGGCGCCATCCGCATCGCCGGCCAATCCCCAATCGCCATCGGCGGTAGCCGCATCCATGCCGAAGCTGGCATGACGGCGCCCGGGCAGCGCCATGCCACGGCTCCAGGCATCGTTGCGATTGAAGACCTGCACACCATCGCCCGCATAAATCCGTGCTTTCGCGGCGGCGTATTCAGCCATGCCGTCATAGCGGTCGAGGTGGTCCTCGGACAGGTTGAGCACGGTCGCCGCACGGGCATTGAGCGACACCGTGCTTTCGAGCTGGAAACTCGACAGCTCGAGCACGAAAGCTCCGGGCATCGCGGCACCGGCCTCTATCTTCGACCACGCATCCAGTACCGGCAGACCGATGTTGCCGGCCACGACCGGGTGCAGCCCGGCGGCGGCGCAGATCCCGCCGGCCATGGCGGTCACCGTGCTTTTGCCGTTGGAACCGGTGATCGCAATGACCGGCGCGGCATCGTTGCGGGCGGCCAGCGATTGCGCAAACAGCTCGACATCGCCGACCACCGGCACCCCGCGCCGCGCGGCCTCGCTGACCGCGCCGCGGCGACGGTCCACTCCGGGGCTGACTGCGACGATATCGGCACGCGCCACCGCAGCATCGGGCGCGGCGCCAAGCGCAAGCTTCGCCTGCGACAGTTCGCGCCGCAGCGCGGCCAGCCCGGGCGGCTCGGCGCGTGTGTCGCTGACCTCGACCAGGGCACCATGCCCGGCAAGCCAGCACGCCAGTGAAAGCCCGGTGTCACCCAGCCCGATCACGGCAACGCGCGCGCCACGCAGCGCAAGCATCAGCAGCCCCCCCAGAGTAGCGGGGGCAGGACCGGCGGCAGTAAGCGTGGCAGCGTGCATTTCATCGCAACTTCAGCGTCGACAGTCCGATCAGCACCAGCATCATCGTGATGATCCAGAAGCGGACGACCACCTGGTTCTCTTTCCAGCCCTTCAGTTCGTAGTGGTGGTGCAGCGGCGCCATGCGGAAAATGCGCTTGCCGGTGAGCTTGTAGGACGCCACCTGCAGCATCACCGACAGCGTCTCGACCACGAATACCCCGCCCATGATGAACAGCACGATCTCCTGGCGCACGATCACAGCGATGGTGCCCAGTGCCGCGCCCAGCGCCAGGGCGCCGACGTCACCCATGAACACTTCGGCTGGATAGGCGTTGAACCACAGAAAGGCAAGGCCCGCGCCGGCAAGCGCGCCGCAGATCACGATCAGTTCGCCGGCACCCGGGATGTACGGAAACCCGAGGTATTTGGCGAACACCGCATTGCCGGCAACGTAGGCAAACACGCCCAGGGCGCTGCCCACCATTACCGTCGGCATGATCGCGAGGCCATCAAGGCCGTCGGTCAGGTTCACCGCGTTGCTGGTGCCGACGATGACGAAATAGGTCATCACGATGAATCCGATCGCGCCCAGGGGATAGGCCACTTCCTTGAAAAAGGGCACGATGAACTGGGTCTGCGCGGGCAGGTTGGTCGAATAGGCGATGAACACTGCGGCGCCGAGTCCGAGCACCGACTGCCAGAAAAACTTGGCCTTTGCCGAGAGCCCCTTCGGGTTGCGGTGCACGACCTTGCGGTAATCATCAACCCAGCCGATGGCACCGAACCCGACGGTGACGACCAGCACCACCCAGACAAAACGGTTCTGCAGGTCCGCCCACAGCAGCGTGGTGACGATGATCGCCACCAGGATCAGCGCGCCGCCCATGGTCGGTGTGCCGGCCTTGGCCAGGTGGGTCTGCGGCCCGTCGTCGCGCACCGCCTGCCCGATCTTGTACGCGGTGAGCTTGCGGATCAGGGTCGGCCCGACCATGAACGAGATCAGCAGCGCGGTCAGGCAGGCGAGCACGGCGCGCAGCGTGAGGTAGCTGAACACGTTGAACGCCCGCACGTACTGCTCCAGCCATTGAGCGAGTTCGAGCAGCATGCGTCAGCCCTCCTTCTTTCCGGCCGCGGCGACCGCAGCGGCCTCAAGCGCTTCGACCACCCGCTCCATGCGCATGAAGCGCGAGCCTTTGACCAGAACCGTGGCATCGGCGTCGAGCAGCTTGGCGGCAGCAGCGGCAAGAGCCTCTGCGCTTTCGTGATGGCTGGCGCCGGCGCCGTAAGCCGCCGCAGCGTGGCGGGCTAGTTCACCGGTGGTGAACAGGACATGCACACCGTGGCTGCGGGCGTATTCACCGATTTCGCGGTGAAAGGCCTCGCCCTTCTCGCCGACCTCGCCCATGTCGCCCAGTGCAAGCAGCCGGCGGCCCGGCGCCTGCGCGAGAACGTCGATCGCAGCGCGCACCGAATCCGGATTGGCGTTGTAACTGTCGTCGATCAGGCGCGACCCGCGCAGTCCGGGCCTCTCCTGCAGCCTTCCCTTGACCGCGGCAAATCCGGTCAGTGCCAGCGCGCAGGTGGCCAGCGGCACGCCGGCGGCGGTGGCGGCGGCGATTGCGGCCAGGGCATTGCGCGCATTGTGCTCACCGGCCAGCGGCAAATCGAAAGCTGCGGTCTCGCCGCCTGCCGACACGCTCAGGCGGCTCGTTGCCGGCTGCAGGCGGCATTCCCCGCGTACGGCCGCTTCGCCCAAACCGAAGTCGAGCACCCGCGCGCGGCCGGCTGCGGCACGCCACAGCCCGGCATGCGCGTCATCGGCATTGATCACCGCGCATCCTTGCGGCATCAGTGCCGCCAGCAGGTCGGCATGCTCGACCGCAACTTCATCCACCGAACCCATGAACTCCTGATGCTCACGCTGCGCGTTGTTGATCACACCGATGGTGGGCGTCGCGATGCGCGCCAGTTGCGCGGTCTCGCCCCTGTGATTCATGCCCAGCTCGACCACGGCGGCACGGTGCGAGTCGCGCAGGCGCAGCAGGGTCAGCGGCAGCCCGATATGGTTGTTGAGGTTGCCGCGGGTCGCAAGCACCGCCTCATCACCGTAATGGGCACGCAGGCATGCCGCGATCATTTCCTTGACCGTGGTCTTGCCGTTGGATCCGGTCACCGCGATCAGCGGCAGCGTGAAACGCCGGCGCCAGTGGGCCGCCAGGTCGGCAAGGCCCAGGGTGGTGTCTGCAACGCGTGCCAGCGGCAGCGGCGCGGGGCCCTGATAATCGCGCGCCACCAGCGCCGCCACAGCACCGGCAGCGGCAGCGTGGGCCACAAAATCGTGGCCGTCGAAACGACCGCCGCGCAGCGCGACGAACAGATCGCCGCTTTTCAGGGTCCGGCTGTCGGTGCACACGTCATGCCAGATCACGTCGGGGCCGCTCATTTCGGCGCCGATCGCCGCCGCAGTCTGGGCGAGTGACATCACCGTGTCCTCCCGGCCAGCGCCGCCTTCACCACCGCGGCATCATCGAAACGCCGCCGCAACCCACCAATTTCCTGGTAATTTTCGTGCCCCTTGCCCGCGACCAGCACGATATCGCCGCGGCGCGCCGCGGCAACCGCGGACAGGATGGCGCGACGGCGATCGGCGATCTCCTCGTGTGCACCTGCGGTGCCTGCGGCAATGTCGGCAATGATCGCGCGCGGATCCTCGCTGCGCGGGTTGTCGCTGGTCAGCACCACGTGGTCGGCGAGGCAGGCTGCGACCGCACCCATCAGCGGCCGTTTGCCGGCATCGCGCTCACCACCGCAACCGAACACGCAGAGCAGCCGCCCGCGGGGCGCACGCAGCGGACGCAGGGCAAGCAGAACCTTTTCCAGGGCATCCGGCGTATGTGCGTAATCGACGACCACCAATGGCCTGTCGCCACCACCGTAGCGGGCCATGCGGCCAGGCGCCGGTGCCAGCCGCTCCAGCACCGCGGCAGCGGCCCCGATTTCGACGCCACTCGCGAGCAGCACGCTGAGCGTCGCGAGCAGGTTGGCCGCATTAAAAGCGCCGAGCAGCGGGCTGCGCACCGCCGCATGGCCCCAGGGGCTCGTGACGTCGAATGCGATACCGGCGGCACCCAGTTCAAGATTGCTGCCTTCGATACGGCCGGCACACTGGCGTGATCCACGGCGGCCGAAACCGTAGCCGAACAGGCTGGCGCGGCGATGCTTCCAGCGCTGCGCGATTTCACGCCCGAAACCGTCGTCCAGATTGACGATGGCATGACGCAGCGTCGGCCAGCGGAACAGGCGCGCCTTGGCCGCCTTGTAACGGCGCATCGTGCCGTGATAGTCGAGGTGATCGCGGCTGAGATTGGTAAGCAGCGCAACATCGAACTCGACACCGGCAAGGCGGTCCTGCACCAGCCCGTGCGACGAGGCCTCCATGCATACCGCCTTCGCGCCGGCACGCTCGAAGTCGCGCAACCGCGCCTGCAGGCTCACCGCGTCCGGCGTGGTGTTCACCGCCGCGCTGAGGCGCCCCGGGAATCCACTGCCGAGGGTCCCGATCACCGCACACTTGCGCCGGGAACAGGTCAGGGCCTGCGCAATCCACTGGCTGCAGGAGGTTTTGCCGTTGGTGCCGGTGACCCCGATAGTCCACAGCCGCGCACTTGGCCTGCCGTGAAAATCGGCGGCGATTTCCCCGGCGCAGCGGCGCAGTCCGGGCACGGCGAAGTGCGGCACGCGCCAGCGCCGGTTCCAGGCATGGCTCTCGGCCTCCCACAGCACGGCGGAGGCCCCTCTGCCGACCGCATCGGCGATGAAATCACGGCCGTCTCGGGTCTCGCCGCTGCAGGCCAGGAACGCATCACCGGGGCGCACCGTGCGGCTGTCGAGCGTCAGCCGCCGCACGCCAAGACGGTGCAGTACCGCGGCATCGAAACGCGGCGCGCTCACACATCCTCCTTGATCAGCGGCGCGTCGGCAGGCGCCAGAACCGTGGTGCGGCCCGGCGCATCCGGCGGCACCGCAAGCATGCGCAGCGCACCGGCGGCAACCAGGCTGAAGACCGGCGCTGCCACCGCACCGCCGTAATGCTGTCCGGCGGAGGGTTCGTCAATCATCACCGCGATGATGATGCGGGGCCTAGTTGCCGGCGCAAAACCGACGAATGAGGCAACGTAACGGTTGGTGGCGTAACCCTTGCCTTCGAGCTTGCGTGCGGTGCCGGTCTTGCCGGCCACGGTATAGCCTGCGACCTGCGCCCCGGGGGCGGTACCGCCGGGCTGTGCCGCCATCTCCAGCATGTGCCGCACGGCCTGTGCCGTCTGCGCGGAAATCACCTGCGTGCCCTCGGGAGGGCCGTCGCGCCTGAGCAGGCTTACCGGATACAGCTTACCGTCTGACGAAAAAACCGTATAGGCACGCGCCAGCTGCATCAGCGATACCGAGATGCCATAGCCATAGGACATCGTTGCCTGCTCGATCGGTCTCCAGCTGCTGTGCGCGCGCAGCCGGCCCGAGACCTCGCCCGGAAAGCCGGAGCGCGGCGGCGCGCCGAAGCCGGTGCGATGGAACATGTCCCACAGCGTTTCCGAGGGCATCGCCAGCCCCATCTTCGCCGTGCCGACGTTGGAGGATTTCTGGATCACCTGGGCAACGGTCAGCGCACCCTGGGGATGCACATCGTTGATGGTGTGGCTGCCGATCGTCATGCGCCCTGGCGCGGTCTGGATCACGGTGCCGGCCTGGTACAGGCCGGCCTCGATTGCCGCGGCTGCAGTGAAGGGCTTCAGGGTCGAGCCTGGCTCGAACAGGTCGGTGATGACCCGGTTGCGGGTGCGCTGCGCGTCGAGCTTGCCGCGGTTGTTGGGGTTGTAGGTGGGCAGGTTGGCCATGGCCAGCACTTCACCGCTCTGCGCGTCAAGCACGACAATGCCACCGGCCTTGGCGCGATGGGCGGCGACCGCATCGCGCAGCTCGCGGAAAGCCAGATTCTGGATGCGTGCGTCGATCGACAGTATCAGCTTCTCACCGTTCTGCGGCGCGCGGATGCTCTCCACGTCCTCGACCACGCGGCCGAGCCGGTCGCGGATCACGCGGCGGCTGCCGGGCCTGCCGGCGAGGCGGTCCTCGAAGGCGAGCTCGATCGCCTCCTGGCCCTTGTTGTCGATGTTGGTGAAACCGACGATGTGAGCCATCACCTCGCCCGCCGGATAGTAACGGCGGTGCTCGCGCTGCAGGAACACCCCGGGGATTCCGAGCTGCACCACCCGCTCGGCCTGTTCCGGCGGCAGCTGGCGCTTGAGGTAGACATGATCACGCCGGGTATCGGCAAGCTTTTCGCGCAATTCCTCCTGGCTGACGCCCAGCAGGAGCGCGAGGCGGCGCAGGTCTGCGGGTTGCGCCTCGACGTCTGCGGGTCTCGCCGCCACCGATTCCACCGGGGTCGAGATCGCCAGCGGTTCGTTGTTGCGGTCGACAATCATGCCGCGGCTCGCGCCGATCTCGAGCACCCGCGAATAGCGTGACTCCCCCTTGCGCTGCAGGAAATCGTCGTTGAGGGCCTGCAGCCAAAGTGCGCGGCCAGCGAGGACAACGAAAGCGGCCGCAACGCCGAACAGAACCAGGCGCGCGCGCCAGCGCGGCAACTCCGGCGTGGCGGCGCGGGCAATCGAGGGTCTCATGGGCGGGCTCCCGGGGCGACGGGGGCAACCACTTCGATGCGGGTCGCGACCGGCAGCTTCATGTTGAGTTCACGCGTGGCGATGCGTTCTACCCGGGCGTGAGTCGCCCAGGTGCCCTGCTCGAGCTGGAGCTGGCCCCATTCCACCTCCAGCTGCTTGGCCTTGGCCCGCTCGCGCTCCAGTTCGACGAAGAGCTTGCGTGCCTTGTGCTGCGTAGTGACCGCCACCATCGCGCATGCGATGAGCGCAGCCAGCAACAGCAGCGTGATGCGCAGGCTCATCGTGCCGGCGCCTCCGTGCGCTCGGCCACGCGCAGCACCGCGCTGCGCGCGCGGGGATTGCGCGCCACCTCGTCCGCGGTGGCGCGCTGCGCGCGGCCCACGAGGCGCAGCGGCGGCTGCGGCAGCTCGGCCGCACGCACCGGCAGGCGCTCCGGCAACGCGTCAGCCGTGGACTGCGCGCGCATGAATCTTTTCACGATGCGGTCCTCAAGGGAGTGGAAGCTGATCACGACGAGCCTTCCGCCCGCGCGCAGCAGGGCAACGCACTGCGGCAGCACTAGCGATAGCTCCTCGAGCTCCTGATTGAGGTGAATCCGTAGAGCCTGAAACGTGCGCGTCGCCGGATCCTGGCGTGGCTCGCGCGCGGGAACGGCTTCTGCCACGAGCGCGGCAAGTTTTCGTGTGGTGTCAACAGGCCCCCGCGCCCGAGCTGCAACAATCGCTGCTGCAATCTGTTTAGCAAACCGTTCTTCACCATAGTCCCTGATCACCTCCCTGATCTGCGCTTCCGTCGCCGTCTGCAGCCATTGCGCGGCACTCAGGCCGTGCTGCGGATCCATCCGCATGTCGAGCGGTCCATCGCCGCGGAAACTGAAGCCTCGGCGCGCTTCATCGATCTGGGGCGAGGACACACCCAGATCCAGCAGCACACCGTCCACCGCAGCCACGGCCGACTGCCGCAGCACTTCGCCGATGCGGCTGAACGGCGCACGGGCGATGCTGAAACGCGGATCGTCAATCGCCTGCGCCGCAGCCACGGCCTCCGGATCGCGGTCCATCGCGATAAGCCTGCCCGTCGCGCCCAGCCGCGCCAGGATCAGGCGGCTGTGGCCGCCGCGCCCGAACGTTGCATCGACATACACGCCGTCACCGCGCACCTTCAATGCCGCGACGGCCTCTTCCGCCATCACCGCGGCATGAACGCCGGTCACAAGGAGAAGTCCTCCAGCTCCGCCGGCAGTCCGCCCGCGGCAAATCCGCCGGCGTTGTCGATCAGCTGCGCCCAGCGCTCCTCGTTCCACAACTCGAATTTCTTGCCTTGCCCGACCAGCACCACGCTCTTTTCAAGCTGCGCGTAACGGCGCAGCTCGGGTGTGATCAGCACGCGGCCGGCTCCGTCCATGTCCACATCCACCGCGAAACCGATCAACCGTCGCTGCAGCTCGCGCACGCGCGGGTCGAGGTTGGACAGGCCTTCAAGTTTTTGCTGGATCAGCTCCCAGTCGGGCAGCGGATAGATGAGCAGGCAGCGGTCGGCATCGGCGGTGATCACC
>JAJTHX010000249.1 GCA_021300125.1 Betaproteobacteria bacterium
CGACAGCCTGCCGTTACTGCGGCTGGATGCCGACCTGGGCGGCGACCTTGCGATAGCGCTCCAGCTCTTCGCGGATTTTTTTGGTGAAGGCCTCGGTGCCGAGCGAGGTGGTCTCGGCGCCGCCGACCGCGGCATAACGCTGGCGCACGTCGGGCATCTGCAGCACTTCGTTGGCCACGTTGTAGAGCCGGCTCACCACCTCCTTCGGCGTGCCCTTGGGCGCGAACAGGCCGACCCAGATCGAGGCATCAACGCCGGTGAGGCCCGCTTCCTGTGCCGACGGGAAATCAGGCACCTGCGGCGAGCGCTTCGCGGTGGTCACGCCCAGCACCTTGACGCGTTTGGCCTGCAGGTGCGGCAGCACGCCCGGCAGCCCCGCCGCGGTGAAAACCACTTCGCTGCCGGCCACCGCCGCCACCGCTGGCGCGCCACCCTTGTACGGCACGTGCAGGGCCTTGGCGCCGGCCGCGGCCACCAGCCACTCCTGCGCCATGTGGTTGACCGAGCCCGAACCGGGCGAACCGAAGGTCACCGCACCCGGCTTCGCCTTCATCGCGGCGATCAGGTCCTTGATGCTGTTCAGGGGCGAGGCGGCATTCACCACCACCAGCATCGGCGCGTTGCTGACCATGATGATCGGCGTGAAATCACGGTCGAGGTCATAGGGCACCTGCTTGAACAGCACCGGATTGACCGAGAACTCGCCGGTGTGAGCCGACAGCAAGGTGTAACCGTCGGGCGTGGCCCGGGCCGCGGTGCCGACCGCGAGAAAGCCGTTGGCGCCAGGCCGGTTGTCGACCACGAACTGCCAGCCGCGGGTTTCCGCGATCTTGTTGGTGAGGATCCGGGTCGAGGTGTCGACCACACCACCCGGAGCAAAGGGCAGCAGCATTCGGATCGGCTTGTTCGGATAGTTGCTGGCGGCTTGCAGCGGCAGTGCCGCGGCAAGGAGTGCGGCACAAAACAGTCGGATCATTATTTTTCCTTTAAAAACAATTATTTATAATCAAAGCTGAAGCAGGTGCCGCCACTTCTCGCGCACCTCCGCCTGCAGTGCCTTGCTCGCCTCGGCCACCGCCGGGAAATCGTGCAGGTGGTCGTAGGGCCGGCAGGCGTCGATGATGGCCTTGGAATTGTAGGGCGCGTCGGAACGGTAGGCGACGAACATCGGGTCGTTTTTCGAGCCCATGCCGCGCTTGATGATGTCGATGTCCACCTCGGGATCGCTGCGGGTGGCCACTGCCCACATCACTTCCTGCAGGTTGGAAGGGTCAATGTCTTCATCAACAACGATGGTGTAGCGCGACATGTAGGCGCCGACACCGCACTGGTTGAGGATCAGCGCTGCCTGGCGCGCGTGGCCGGCATAACGCTGCCTGATCGCCACCACGTTGAACATGCGCGCACCGCCGATCTCATGCGCCCAGACGCTGGCGACATCGGGCACGCCGGCGGCCAGCAGCGCATCGAACAGCAGGGCCGAGCGCATCACCGCCTTGGAGTAGGAATAGTCGTTGGGCGGTTTCGCCGGCGGGCTGCCGACAATGATCGGGGCATTGCGGTAGTACACCTTCTCGATGGTCACCACCGGCGCATCGCCTTCCTTGCCCGGGTAGTAGCCGTGGAATTCGCCGAAGGGTCCTTCCTTGCGCCGGTCACCGGGATGGCACCAGCCCTCAAGCACGATTTCGGCCGCGGCGGGGATCGGCAGGCCGGTCAGCTCGCCACGCACCACCTGCACCGGCTCGCCGATGATGGAGCCGATGTAGTTGTACTCGCACATCCCGAACGGCACTTCGATGCCCGAGATCAGGTAGCCCAGCGGATCGCAGCCGATGACGATGGCCACCGGGAAGGGCTTGCCCGCCTTCATGTGCTTGTCGTACTGGATCGCTCCGTGTTTGCCCGGAATCATGTCGAGGCCGACATGGTTCCTGTCAAACGCCTGCACGCGATAGGTGCCGACGTTGACCCAGTCGCTGTCGAAATCTTTGGTCACCACGCAGCAGCCGGTGCCGATGTAGGGTCCGCCGTCCTTCTCATGCCACAGCGGCGACGGGAAGATGTTGATGTCCACGGCCTTGCCGGACTGGGTGTTCTCGAGGACCGGTCCCTTGTCGACCACCACGGGCTCGTATTGCCCAGCCGCCGCCTGCCACTGCCGGGGCAGGCCGCGCAATTGCTGCACCAGCCTGTGGTGATTGCGCTCCACCGGCAGGCGCAGGATCGAGGACAGCCGCGCCGGACTGGCCGTGCTGCAGGTGAGCACGCGAAAGCCCTTCGGATAGCCCTTGATCCCGTCAAACAGCAGCGCCGGCGATCCCGCGATCTTGACGTTCATCTCGCTGATCGCGCCGAGCTCCAGCCTTGCGTCGGCGCCGGGTACGTCCTTCAGCTCGCCCAGCGAACGGGCGGTGTCCAGCCAGGCGCGCAGGTCGAGGGGATTGCCGGCCTGACGGTTCATGATCAGTCCTTCCCCGCTTTTTTCCGCAACTTCGCAGCCAGCCGCACGGCCTTGATCACTTCGGGATAGGTCGCGCAGCGGCAGAGGTTACCCGACAGGTAGTGCCGGATGTCCTCCTCAGACGGATTGGGATGCGCATCAAGCAGCTGGCGCGTCATCAGCACGAAGCCCGGCGTGCAGAAACCGCACTGGAAGGCCCCGGTCTCGATGAAGGCCTGCTGCACGGCATCGAGTCCGCCCTCGCCCTGCGCTTCCTCGATGGTGCGCACATCGGCACCATCAATCAGCGGAGCCAGCGTCAGGCAGCCCGACACCGCCTTGCCGTCGACAATCACCGTGCAGCAGCCGCAGAGGCCCTGGGCGCAGCTTTCGCGGGCGCCGAACAAGCCCTGCCCCTGCAGCACTTCGACCAGGTTCTGATGATTGCCAACCTGTGCCGAGACCGGGTGGCCGTTGAGGGTGAACTGTATGGTTCTTTGCATGAGGGTCACCGTCTAGTCTTCCAGCGGCCTGCCGGCATTGGCGCGCAGGCCGCGATACACCGCTTCAGCCGTCAGCGGCAGGCTGGTCAGCCGTACGCCCACGGCGTCGTCGATGGCGCTGGCAATCGCAGGCGATACGCCGAAGGTGCCGCTTTCGCCCACACCCTTGGCGCCGAAGGGGCCGGACTGCTGGACCATGTCCACCGCCTCGTTCTCCATCGCCGCCGGCACATCGCGGATGCCCGGGATCTTGTAATCCGCCAGCGAGGCATTGGTGCACTGGCCGGCGTCGAAATCCATGCGCTCGAACAGCGTGAAGCCGAGCTGCATCAGCGTCGCACCGGATATCTGGGTCTCGACGATGGCCGGATTCACCGGCCGGCCGACGTCAACCAGGTTGACCAGGCGGGTCACCTTGAATTCGCCGGTTTCGGTGTCCACTTCAACCTCGGCGCCGGTCGCACCGATCATCCAGAACGGCGTCGCGTTGGCGGTCTGGCCCTGCGCGTCTGGCGGCGCATAGGACGGAATGAAGCTGCCGACGCCGACGACGTTGCCGGCCTGCATGCCGTATTTCCTGCGGAAGATGTCGGGAATCGGCGTGGTCTCGGCGGAAAGGCCGACCTCCTGCGCCAGCTGCATCAGCTTGTCGCGCGCGTCCTCGGCCGCGAGCTTCACCGCATGGCCCATGTGGTAGGTCGAGCGCGAGCCGAGTGTAGCCATGTCGTACGGCGTGACATCGGTGTCGGGATGCACAACCGTCACCGTTTCCACCGGCACGCCCAGCGCCTCGGCGGCGAACTGCGCCATCGCGGTGTCCGAGCCCTGCCCCATGTCCACGGTGCCGCAGTAGACCATCACGCTGCCGTCGGCGCTGATGTTGACGATGGCAACTGAGGTCGTCGGCGAAATGCTCGCCTTGAAACCGATGGCCATGCCGCGGCCACGCTTGATGGCGCCACTGCCACGGTCAAACGGCTTTTCCCATTGCATGCGTTCAGCCAGCCGCTCCAGCACCTTCTCGATGCCGGCGTCCTGCATGATGGTACCGGTGGCCTGCGGCCGGCCGTTTTTCAGGATGTTCTTGCGGCGGAAAGCCAGCGGGTCGATGCTGAGCGCCTTGGCGATCATGTCGGTGTGGCTTTCGTAGCCCCACACCAGCTGCGGGATGCCGAAGCCGCGCAGGGCACCTGCCGCCGGGAGGTTGGTGTACAGCGCATACGAATCAATCGCCACATGGTCGATGTCGTAGGGCCCCGGCGCGGTGAAGCCGGATTTCTGCGTCACCCGCGGCCCGATGTCGGCATAGGCGCCGCCGTTCCACCACACCTCGCATTCGCGCGCGGTGATTTTCCCGTAGCGGGTCACCGCGCTCTTGATGCGCAGCGTCGCAGCATGTTTGGTGATCTGGTAGAACTGCTCTTCCATCGTCAGCGAGATTTTCACCGGACGCCCGGCGAGCAGCGCTGCGACCGCGGTCAGCGCCTCGGTCTTGATATAGAGCTTGGCGCCGAAGCCGCCACCCAGGTACGGCACCTTGACCCGCACCCTGCTCTCCGGCCACCCCAGCAGGCGCGCGATCTCGATGCGCACGAAGGAAGGGCTTTGCGAGGCCGTGTGGATGTCGAGCCGGTTCGGCTGCGGATCGGCAACCGTGACAAAGGGCTCCAGCGGCACATGCAGAACCTGCTGGGTTCGGAAAGTATGCTTGAACACGTGGTCGGCTTCGGCGAAGGCCTTCTGCACATCGCCGCGCCGGAGGCGGAAGTCGAGCGCAATATTGGTGTCGCGCTTGTCTTTGAGGTGTTTCAGGTCGGGGAAAGTGCCCGCGGGCTTCAGCACTTCGTGCACCACGGCCTTCGAGGTCATCGCCTCGATTTCGTCGAACACCGCAGGCAGTTCCTCATAGTCGACGACGATGGCCTGAGCCGCCGCTTCGGCCACATGCGGGTCGGCGGCCAGCACCAGCGCCACCGGCTCCCCGACATGGCGCACCTTGTCGATCGCCAGCACCGGCTGGTCGTGGAAGGCCGGACCGTAATGCGGATCCGGCACCAGTTTCATGATGTCGGCCGCCGTGTACACGGCAAACACGCCCTGCATCGCCAGCGCGGCCGAGGTATCGATGCCGCGGATGCGGCCGTGGGCCATGCTGCTGCGATGCACCTTGCCGTACAGCATGCCCGGCAGGCGCAGGTTGTGCACGTACTCGGCCTTGCCTGTCACTTTCGCACGGGCCTCGACCCGCGGAATCGAGCGGCCCACAGACTCCACTGAGGCCTGGCCTGCGCCGGTTTTTCCAAGAATGCTGGCCATGATCAATCCCCTCCGCCGGACAAGGCCTGCTGCAGTGCGCGGGCGGCATGCACCCGCAGCAGCTCACGCTTGTAGGCCGCCGAACCGCGGGCGTCCCCGATGGTTTCGGCCTCGGCGGCAGCCGCCTCGCCTGCACTCACGAACACGGCATCGTTCACCGTGGCGCCGCGCAGCACCGCCTCGGCCTGCGCCATGCGCAAAGGCTTCTCGGTTGCGGCGCTGACCACCACGCGGGCGTCCTCGATCAGCACGCCGTCG
>JAJTHX010000324.1 GCA_021300125.1 Betaproteobacteria bacterium
CGCCGCTGGACGACGCGGGCCCTTGCGGCCGCCGCTGGCGAAGGCGCGGCCTTCGCCACCGCGGCGGGAGCTGCCGGCCTCTGAGGCCGTGTCCGAAACCCCGGGTGCTGTCGCCGACCGCGGCGAGAAGCTGCACAAGGTGCTGGCGCAGGCGGGACTCGGGTCGCGCCGGACGATGGAGGCCCGCATCCTTGCCGGCGAAGTCACGGTCAACGGCAGGGTTGCCACGGTCGGCGACCGCGTCACTGCAGGCGACCAGATCCGCGTTGGCGGCCAGGTCGTGCGCCGTCAGGCTGCAGAGCAGGCGCCGCGGGTGCTGATCTATCACAAGCCCGAGGGCGAGATTGTCAGCAACGACGATCCGCAGGACCGGCCGACCGTATTCGAAAAACTGCCGCTGGCGCGCGGGGCGAAATGGCTGGCGATCGGCCGCCTTGATTTCAACACCAGCGGCCTGCTGATCTTCACCACTTCGGGTGAACTGGCCAACCGCATGATGCATCCCCGCTTCGAGGTCGAGCGCGAATACGCGGTGCGTGTGCTCGGCAACATGCATCCTGCGGCGCTTGATGCGCTGCGCGCCGGTGTGCGCCTGGAGGATGGCGTGGCACGCTTTGAACGCCTGGAGGAAGAGGGCGGTGAGGGCGCCAACCGCTGGTTCCGCGTGCTGCTCAAGGAAGGACGCAACCGCATCGTGCGCCGCCTGTTTGAATCGCAGGGACTGACGGTGAGCCGGCTGATGCGGGTGCGCTTCGGTGCGGTGGCGCTGCCGCCGCAACTGAAGCGCGGTCAGTTCATCGAGCTTACGCGAGGCGAAGTCGAGCGGTTGACCGATTGGGCGGCATTGCCGGGCCAGCCGCTGACGGAAATGATTCCCTCTGCAGCAGCAGCACGCAATCGTCCCCGCCGCTCGTCTGCGCCCAGATAAAGGGCAGCCGCGGAAAGGCGCGTTCAACACGCGCCCGGTTATGTCCGACCTCCATCACCAGCCAGCCGCGGGGATTCAGGTAGAAGGGTGCCGCGGCGAGGATCCGTCGTACCAGGTCGAGGCCATCGCAGCCGGCAGCCAGTGCCATTTCCGGTTCGTGGCGGTATTCCGCAGGAAGACGCCGCATCGCGGCAGCGCCGACATAGGGCGGATTGCTGAGAATCAGGTCATAGGTTTTTCCGGCCAGCGCGCTGAACAGGTCGGATTGCCGCAAGTGCAGGCGTTTCTCCAGTCCGTGCTCGCGCTGGTTGCGGCGGGCCACGGCCAGTGCTGCAGGCGACAGGTCGACCGCATCGACAGCGGCCCCGGGCCAGGTGTGCGCGGCAACGATGGCGAGGCAACCCGAACCGGTGCACAGATCCAGGATCGTCCCTGGTGACCGGCGCGGCAGCCAGGGGCTCAGCTGGGTCCGCAGCAGCTCGGCGATGTACGAGCGCGGCACGATCACCCGCTTATCCACATAAAAGCGATGTTCGCCGAGCCAGGCTTCATGCGTAAGATAGGCGGCGGGGATGCGTTCGGCAATGCGCCGTTCAATCAGTTGCGCCGCGCGCCTGCGAGCAGCAGCCGGAAGCGGCTGCGACAGGTGCTGTGAAAGTTCCTCGAAGGGGCGGCCCAGCGCGTGCATCACCAGCCACGCCGCTTCGTCATTGGCATTGAGGGTGCCATGCCCGAAAGCCAGCCGGGCCGTGCGGAATCGCCGGGCGGTTTCGGCGATCATATCTGCAACGCTGAGAGCAGATGAATGATGCAATTTGGAAATTCAGCCAATCGCATCCAAGTTGAGCTTGATGCTGGTGATATCGGTATTGGGATTGTCATCAGACCTCGGGTTGTTTCCCGGGGGTGAGGGCAACGGTCTGCCCCCTCCGGTCTTTGTCGCATTGCTGATCAGCCAGTGCAGGTTGGTAGGAGAATCGGCGTTGGCGAGCGCTTCGTCCATTGTGATGCGTCCGGAGGAATAGAGCTGAAAAAGGGCCTGTTCGAACGTCTGCGAGCCGGGCGAAAGGCTCTGCTCCATGGCGTCCTTGATCTGGTTGATCTCGCCGGCCTTGATCAGCTCCTGGATGTGCTTGGTGTTGAGCAGCACTTCCACCGCAGCGGCGCGCTTGCCGTCCACGGTTTTAACCAGACGCTGGGAGATCACGCAGCGCAGCGCGATTGACAGGTCGGCCTGCAGGCTTTCGCGCGCTTCACGCGGGAAAAAGCCGATGATCCGGTTCAGCGCGTTGTAGCTGTTGTTGGCGTGCAGCGTGGACATGCAGAGGTGCCCAGTCTGCGCGAACAGCAGGGAACTTTGCAGCGTCTCGCGGTCGCGGATCTCGCCAACCATCAGCAGGTCAGGGGCCTCACGCATCGCGCTGATCAGCGCGTTTTCGTAGGTGTGGGTATCAACCCGTACTTCGCGCTGGTTGACAATGGATTTCTTGTGCTTGAAGTTGAATTCGATAGGATCCTCGATGGTCAGGATATGTCCGGTCTGGATCGAGTTGCGGTAATCGATCATCGAGGCCATGGTGGTCGACTTGCCCGAGCCGGTCGAGCCCACGATCAGGATCAGCCCGAGTTTCTCCATGATCACTTCCTTGAGCACCGAGGGCAGACCCAGGGAGTCAAAGGCAGGGACATCCGGTTTGACGAAGCGGATCACCATTGCCACCGAGTTCCTCTGGCTGAAGATGTTGATGCGGAAGTTGCCAAGGTCGCGCCTGATGGCGAAGTTCATTTCGTGCTTGGTCTCGAATTCCCGGATCTGGTCGGTCGTCATCAGCTCGTAACAGATCCTCTTGACCTGCTCTGGATCCAGTGACTGGCCATTAATCGGCACCGTGGTGCCGTTGATCTTGACCTGGATCGGCGCCCCCGCAGTGAAAAACATGTCCGAGGCCTGTTTGTCAGCCATGAGCTTAAACAGCGGTGTGACGAACATGGTCTGTTTCCCCTGTTTTTGATGAGCCGGTCGTGCCGTAAGTCCCGGCGGCATGGTTCAGGCTGCAACTTTGGCGTTGGCCATTGCCACCACCACATTAGCACAGCGTCAGTCGTCGCTGCGCAGCAGGTCGTTGATGCTGGTCTTGGCGCGGGTCTTCGCATCCA
>JAJTHX010000382.1 GCA_021300125.1 Betaproteobacteria bacterium
CATAGCGCCCGGCGCCTTCGATCGCGGCGAGCAGCGTTTCCTGCACCGCGTCCTCGGCCTGCGCCGGATTGGACAGGTGCAGCCGCGCGTAGCGCAGCAGGTAGGGGCGATGGCCGTCGAGGGCCTGGTGCAGGGTTTCACCGCCGGGGTTCATTAAATAATCCTTATAAATCAAATACTTAAATTTATGATGCGGCTGTGGCTGCAGCGCCCTTGAAATGCCATGCAGCCCACCCATATTGAACACATCGGCGCCAGGCGCCTCAACCATCGAAGGAGACAGACATGGTCAATGTTACCCGCTTCACCCCCTTTGACGATTCATTCGACGAACTGCTGCGCGGCTTTTTCGTGCGGCCCGTGGCTTTCGAAGGAGCGCAGCCCGCAGCGCAGGCGATCCGCGTGGAGGTGCGCGAGGATGCGCAGGCCTATACCGTGCATGCCGAAATTCCTGGCGTGAAAAAGGAAGACATCCACGTCAGCATCGACAACGACCAGATCGCAATCAGCGCGGAAACCCGCAATGAACGCGAAGTGAAGGAAGGCGAGCGCGTGCTGCGTGCCGAGCGTCATTACGGCAAGTGCTACCGTGCCTTCACCCTTGGCCAGCCGGTGGATGAGGACAAGGCCCAGGCGAAATACGCCGACGGCGTGCTCGATCTGACTCTGCCCAAGAAGGCGGCGGCCAGCAGCAAGCGCCTGGCCATCAACTGAGCCCGGGGAATCGTGGTCACGGCGGCGGGCGGCAACGCCCGCCGTTTTTTTCGCCTGCGGGTCGGCTCGGGTAAAATGAGTGAATACTCACACTGCCGGATTCAGCCGAACGCCATGTCCCTGTCCGCTTCCAACGCAGCCAGCAAGGCCAAGACGCTGGCCGAAGCCCTGCCCTACATCCAGCGTTTCCACGGCAAGACCATCGTCGTCAAATACGGCGGCAATGCGATGACCGATCCCGCGCTGAAGGAGGGCTTCGCGCGCGACGTGGTGCTGCTCAAGGTGGTGGGCATGAATCCGGTCATCGTCCATGGCGGCGGGCCGCAGATTGACGACCTGTTGAAGCGTGTCGGCA
This sequence comes from Betaproteobacteria bacterium, assembly GCA_021300125.1. Classification (GTDB taxonomy): domain Bacteria; phylum Pseudomonadota; class Gammaproteobacteria; order Burkholderiales; family SG8-41. The sequence continues at coordinate 1,070 of JAJTHX010000382.1, forward strand.
AGAAAGGCGAGTTCATCCAGGGCATGCGCGTCACCGATGCCGAGACCATGGATGTGGTGGAGATGGTGCTCGGCGGGCAGGTGAACAAGGACATCGTCAACCTGATCAACCGCTGCGGCGGCAAGGCGGTGGGCCTCACCGGCAAGGACGGCGGCTTCATCCGCGCGCGCAAGCTCAAGGTGCGCGGCGCCTCCGGCAGCGACGAACTGGTCGACATCGGCCAGGTCGGCGAGGTCGAGAGCATCGATCCGGCGATCGTCAACCTGCTGCATACCCAGGACTTCATTCCGGTGATTGCGCCGGTGGGCGTGGGTGCCAACGGCGAGTCGTACAACATCAATGCCGACCTGGTCGCGGGCAAGGTTGCCGAGATCCTCAAGGCCGAAAAGCTGATCGTGCTGACCAATACCGCGGGTGTCCTCGACAAGGACGGCAAGCTGCTCACCGGCCTCACCGCGCGCAAGGTGGACGAACTCTTTGCCGACGGCACCATCCACGGCGGCATGCTGCCGAAAATCGGATCGGCGCTGGATGCCGTGAAAAACGGCGTCAATACCTGCCACATCATCGACGGCCGCGTCGAGCACGCGCTGCTGCTCGAAGTGCTCACCGACGAAGGCGTCGGCACCCTGATCAAGCGCCGCTGAGTGACAATGTCGCGCGGCCGCGGCGGCATCGCGTGGATCTTCGACCTCGACAACACCCTCCATGATGCGAGGCCGCACATCTTTCCCCACATCAACCGAGCGATGACCGACTACCTTCGCCGCCACCTCGGCCTCGATGAGGCTGGCGCCGGCGCGTTGCGACGCGAGTACTGGCTGCGCTATGGCGCCACGCTGCTCGGTCTGATCCGCCACCACGACACCGACCCCGGCCACTTCCTGTGGCATACCCACCAGTTCCCCGACCTGCGGCGGATGGTGGTCAGCGAACCGCGGCTGCGCGAAGCGCTGCGCGGCCTGCGCGGGCCGAAATACCTGTTCACCAACGCGCCGGTACACTATGCCGCGGCTGTGCTTGAGCTGCTCGGAGTCGCCCCGCAGTTCGACGCGGTGCACTCGATCGAGCGCATGCGCTACCGGCCCAAGCCCGATGCCTACGGTTTCCTGCGCCTGTGCCGCACGCATCACCTGAACCCGCGACGCTGTATCATGGTCGAGGACACGCTGGAGAACCTGCGCACCGCAAAGCGGCTGGGCATGAAGACGGTGTGGGTGTCGCCCAGCGGCCGCGCCCCAGGCTACGTCGACCTGCGCATTGCCAGCGTTGGCGAGCTTTTCAGGCGCGCATCATCACTGCACTGAGGACGGCATGACACGCAGCGGCGAACGCAAGACCCAGATCCTGCAGACCCTGGCGCAGATGCTTGAGGGGCCCAGCGCCGAGCGCATCACGACCGCCGCGCTGGCGGCGAAAATCGGCGTCTCGGAAGCGGCGCTGTACCGCCATTTTCGCGGCAAGGCCGACATGTTCGCGGGCTTGATCGATTTCATCGAGGACACCCTGTTCACGCTGATCAACCGCATCACCAGCGAGGAGCAGGGCGGCCTGCGCCAGGCCGAGGCCATCATCGGCATGCTGCTCGGCTTTTCCCAGAAGAACCGCGGCATCACGCGCGTGCTCACCGGCGACGCGCTGGTGACCGAGGATGATGCGCTGCAGGCGCGGGTGAACCAGATCCACGACCGCGTCGAGGCGGCGCTGAAACAGGCGCTGCGCATCGCCGCCAGCCGCGGCGAAACCGCGCCCGACGTGGATGCCGCGGCGCAGGCCAACCTGCTGATGAGTTTTGTTGCCGGGCGCTGGCACCAGTATGCAAAAAGCGGCTTTCGCCGCGATCCGGCCGAGCACTGGCCGCTGCAGTGGAAGCAGCTGACCGCTGGCGTGGCAGCCTGAGGGGTTTTGTATCCGCGGAATATGCTGACATGCGTGATGGACATCATTCCCGGAGCAGCCGCGGCAGGACTTGTTTTTCAATCATCCCGCAGTGCTGCACGTCCCGTTAATCGCTGTTCATTGATTGTCCAGGGGAGACACGGCCATGGCCCAAATCACCACCGAGCAGATGGCGCAGTTGCTGATGGGGGTTGCGCGCGCGCAGCTCGCGATCATCGATTCGATCGAAAACTCTAAGGCAGGCTTCAAGTCCACGCATGTGCGCCCCATACTCGAGAGCGCATCGCGCATCCGCTCCAATCATCCGGTGGCGCTGACTGATTTTCCGTCGCGGCTGCTGCTGCAGATGCTGGGCCGCAATCCGCCCGATGCCGCGCGGGTTGCACATGAACTCGAGGAACTGGTCGCCGGCAGTTCCGGCATTCCCGGGCGCGATTCGCTTGACATGACCTGAACGATGCCGCGGCGCCCCCGCTGCACGCACTCAGCGCCGTGCGCAAACCCCGCAGCCCGCATCGCGGGCAAGCTTCACCGTGCGCAGTTCCATCGCCAGCGCGTCGATCAGCAGCAGGCGGCCGCTCATCGAGGTGCCCGCCCCCGCAAGCAGCTTCAGCGCCTCCGCTGCCTGCATCGCGCCGACGATGCCGACCAGCGGCGAGAACACCCCCATCACCGCGCAGCGCGTTTCTTCCTGTTCGCCGTCCTCGGGGAACAGGCAGGCATAGCAGGGCGCGTCCGCAGCGCGCAGATCGAACACCGCCAGCTGGCCGTCAAAGCGGACGCCGGCGCCCGACACCAGCGGCTTGCCGGCGGCGACGCAGGCGCGGTTCACCGCGTGGCGGGTGGCGAAGTTGTCGCTGGCGTCCAGCACCACATCGGCTTCTGCAACCAGCACCTGAAGCCGCGCGCCTTCGACGCGCTCGGCCACCGCATGGATGCGGGTCTCTGCGTTCAGGGTCTGCAGTGTCTCCCGTGCCGATTCGGCCTTGGGGCGGCCGATCGCCGCCTCGCGGTGAACGATCTGGCGCTGCAGATTGGTGAGATCCACGACGTCGCCGTCACAGACGGTCAGGGTGCCGACGCCGGCAGAAGCGAGATACAGGGCCGCCGGGGAGCCGAGACCGCCGGCGCCAATGAGCAGGGCATGCGATTCAAGCAGGCGCTGCTGGCCCTCGATGCCGAACTCCGGCAGCAGGATGTGCCGGCTGTAACGCAGCAGCTGCTCATCATTCATCGCAGGATGTCCCGTTCGGGTTGCAGCGGTCGCTGAAACAACAACGCCCGGACACGCCGGGCGTTGTCGCTTCGGCAGCCGACTTCAGTTTGCCTTGGCGCTGCCGCGGCTCTTCAGGAAGGCGATGGCCTGGTTCAGTTCGTAATCGTTGGGGGATACGACTTCGCCGGGTTCCGGGCGCTGGAGCTTGGCATCCACTTCCTTCGGGCGCGGCGCCGGCGTGAA
>JAJTHX010000174.1 GCA_021300125.1 Betaproteobacteria bacterium
CGTCGGTGAGTTCTTCTCGTTTGGCCATGCAAAAAACGTAGCACGGCCTTTCCGGAAAGTACAGAACCTATTAATGAAATGACTTCTAGCTTGGCGTAGTCGAGATCACTCCAGGTTCGTGATGTAAAGGTTTCGATCTGTTTTTTGCGATTCCTGCAATTCGGTAATAAGTGGAAAGAGATTTATCTTTTGACTTTGTGCGATCAAGAGTGGTCTCTAGGGGCCACTCAGCATTGCTTTGGCCTCTGAAAATTAGTTGAGAGAAGAGGCCGTTTTGTCGAAAGCCGGGCGCATTTTCATTTTCTTTGATATCACGTACTTTCGCCTCAAGTTCCGACCAGCTTTCGAGGTCAAATTGCGTTTCCATGATTTTTTGTTAATTGATTTAGCTAAAGCTGCATGTGGCTAATGTGCCACCTCATGCCCCGCCAGCCGCTCCAGCGCCTTCACCAGCGCCGAGTGGTCCCACTTCGCGCCGCCGTTGGAGACGCATGAATTGAACAGCTCCTGCGTCGTCGCGGTGTTCGGCAGCGACACGCCCATCGCACGGGCGCCCTGCAGGGCGAGGTTGAGGTCTTTCTGGTGCAGCTCGATGCGGAAGCCCGGATCGAAGGTGCGCTTGATCATGCGTTCGCCGTGCACTTCGAGGATGCGCGACGCGGCGAATCCGCCCATCAGGGCCTGCCGCACTTTTGCCGGGTCGGCGCCGGCCTTGGCGGCGAAGACCAGTGCTTCGCTGACGGCCTCGATGTTGAGTGCCACGATGATCTGGTTGCACACCTTGCAGGTCTGGCCGTCACCGTTGCCGCCGACCAGCGTGATGTTCTTGCCCATCAGCTCGAACAGCGGTTTCACCCGGTCGAAGGCGGCCTGGGGTGCGCCGCACATGATCGTGAGCGCCGCGTTTTTAGCGCCCACTTCGCCGCCGGAGACCGGGGCATCGACGTAGTCGCAGCCGAGGGCGTTGATCTTTGCCGCGAACGCCTTGGTGGCGATGGGCGAGATCGAGCTCATGTCCACCACGGTCTTGCCCTTGCCCAGGCCCTCGGCGATGCCGTCGGCGCCGAACAGCACTTTCTCGACATCGGGTGTGTCCGGCACCATGGTGATGATGATGTCGGCCTTCTGCGCGACGGCCTTGGGGCTCGCGCAGGCGCTGCCGCCGGCCTCGGTGAGTTCCTTGGGCACACCGCTGCGCGAATGCAGGAACAGCGTGTGGCCGCCCTTGATCAGGTTGAGGGCCATGGGCTTGCCCATGATGCCGAGTCCGACGAAGCCGATGTTCATGTTGAGTCCTTGAAAAGAAAAACGGAATTAACAGGATGGACAGGATTTACAGGATAAACCGTCAAAACCGATAAAACATGTTGGTTTTATCCTGATCATCCTGTCCATCCTGTAAAAATCGATCTACTTCAACCAGGCCTTCGCCCAGTCCAGCCCGGCAACGGTATAGCCGGCGGGTTTGTATTCGCAGCCGATCCAGCCGCCGTAGCCCAGGCGGTCGATGTGGTCGAGCAGCCAGGGGTAGTGGATTTCGCCGCTGCCGGGTTCGTGGCGGCCGGGGTTGTCGGCGAGCTGGATGTGGGCAATGTGCTTCAGGTGTTTTTCGATGGTGCGCGCGAGGTCGCCTTCCATGATCTGTGCATGGTAGATGTCGTACTGGATGAACAGGTTGGCGGAGCCGACGGCCTTGAGGATGTCGGCGGCCTGCTGCGTGTAGTTAAGGAAAAACCCCGGAATGTCGCGGGTGTTGATGGGCTCGATCAGCAGCTGGATGCCGGCGGCCTCCAGTTTCGGCGCGGCATGCTGCAGGTTGCGGATGAAGGTTTCGCGCGCGTCGTTGGGGTCCACATGCGGCGGGCGGATGCCGGCCAGGCAGTTGACCCGGGTGCAGCCGAGGGTGACTGCGTATTCAATGGCGCGGTCCACGCCTTCGCGGAATTCGGCCATGCGCTGCGGATGGCAGGCGATGCCACGCTCGCCTGCGGCCCAGTTGCCGGCGGGCAGGTTGTGCAGCACCTGGACCAGATCGTGTTGCTGCAGGGCCTCGAGCAGCTGCTGCGGCGGATGGTCGTAGGGGAACAGGTACTCGACGCCGCGAAAGCCGGCCCGCGCCGCCGCGGCGAAACGCTCGAGGAAGGGCAGCTCGTTGAACAGCATGGTCAGGTTGGCGCAGAGTCTGGGCATGGCGTCGGTGCTCTCGCGATGGCAGGGATGCGGCGGGTGATGCGCAGCGGCTGATGCAGGGGTCCCGGCCATTATAATCAGCCCCATGGGAACCGCTGATTCATTGCCCCGAGCTATCCTGCTCGCCGCCGGTGCCGGCTCGCGTTTCGGCGGCGGCAAGCTGCTGCATCCGCTGGAGGACGGCGCTGCGATTGCCGCCCACGCCGCGCGCAACCTGCTCGAAGCCGGACTGGAAGTGCTGGCCGTGGTGCGGCCGGGGGATTTCCCGCTGGCCGAGCTGCTCGAGTCCGAAGGCTGCAGTGTCACCAAGTGCCCCGACGCGGCGCAGGGCATGGGCGTGAGCCTTGCGCACGGCGTGCGCATGAGCAGTGATGCCGGCGGCTGGGTGGTGGCGCTGGCCGACATGCCGCGCATCCGGCCCGACACCATCGCCCGCGTGGTGCGCACGCTGATGGCGGGTGCGGCCATCGTCGCACCGGCGTACCAGGGCGACCGCGGCCATCCGGTGGCCTTCGGGCGGCAGTTCCTCGGTGAATTGC
>JAJTHX010000295.1 GCA_021300125.1 Betaproteobacteria bacterium
CCGCCGGCGACGGAGCGCCGGTGCAGGTGCCACAGGTTGTGGTGGCGCAGCCAGGGGCCGAAGCGGGCAATGTGGCGATTGCCGGTGATCGACGCGTGGGTGGGCAGGTATTTGCGGAAGTGCTTGCGGGGCATGATGGGCTTGCGGTTGGCGGTGGATTCTACCGGCTCCGGTCAGCGGCCAAGCAGCGGCTGCGTTAGGCAGGGATGGTTACTGCGGTCATCGCTTTTGCCCTGGGAGTCTGGTGGCTGCAGCAGCAGCCCGTGCTGCCGGACTTGGCCCTGGCCTGGCCGCTGGCGCTGCTGCCGGTGGCGGCGCTGGCGGCCTGGCGTGCCGGCGCGCCAGGCCGTGCGCTGGGGCGCCTGTGCCTTGTCGTTTTTGCCGCTGGCTGCGGTTTTGTGTGGGCAGGGTGGCAGGCCCAGACGCGCATGGCCGATGCGCTGCCGGCGCAATGGGAGGGAAGGGATGTCACGGTGGTCGGCGTGGTCTCGGGGCTGCCGCAGGCCTACGACCGCAGCCTGCGCTTCGAGTTCGAGGTCGAACGGGTCGAAACAGCGGATGCGCGGGTGCCGCGGCGCATCGTGCTCTCGTGGTGGGGTGCCGGCGTGCGTGACGGCGGCCCCGCGGTGCTGCCCGAGGTGCATGCCGGTGAACGCTGGCGATTCACCGTGCGCCTGAAGCGTCCGCATGGCCTCGCCAATCCCAATGGTTTCGATTACGAAGCATGGCTGCTGGAGCGCGGCATCCGCGCCACCGGTTATGTGCGGCCCAGGGGCGAGCGGCAGCGCCTAGATGCACGCGCCTCAGGTGCGGGTTACGCCATCGAGGCCGCGCGCGAAGGCCTGCGCGATCGCATCCGCGGTGCGCTGGGCGATGCACCCGCCGCCGGCGTCATCGTCGCGCTCGTGATGGGCGACCAGCGGGCGATCACCCCGGAGCAGTGGCAGGTGTTCACCCGCACCGGCGTCAATCACCTGATGTCGATTTCCGGCCTGCACGTGACCATGCTCTCGGGGTTGGCGTTCATGCTGGTGAACGGGCTGTGGCGGCGCAGTGCGCGGCTCACCCTGGCGCTGCCCGCGGTGAAGGCGGCCTCCATCGCGGGCCTGATCGCCGCGATCGTCTACGCGTTGCTCGCCGGCTTTGCGGTGCCCGCCCAGCGCACCGTATTCATGCTCGCGGTGGTGGCGCTGGCCTTGTGGCTGGGGCGCGCGTCGGCGGCCGGGCATGTGCTCGCGCTGGCCTTGCTGGTGGTGCTCGTGATTGATCCCTGGGCGGTACTTGCGGCTGGCTTCTGGCTGTCCTTTGGCGCGGTTGCGGTGATCATGCTGGTGTCCGTGCACCGCTTGCGGCCGGCGCACTGGCTTGTCACCTGGGCGCGTGTGCAATGGGCGGTCACGCTGGCGCTGGTGCCGGTGCTGATCGCCATGTTCCAGCAGGTGTCGCTGATATCGCCCGTGGCCAACGCGCTGGCGATTCCGCTCGTGAGCCTGGTGGTGGTGCCGCTGGCGCTGGCCGGCAGCGTGCTGCCTTTCGATGCGGTGCTGCAGCTTGCGCAATGGTTGATGGCCGGTTGCGTGATCGCGCTCGAGTGGCTGGCAGCGCTTCCAGCGGCGGCCTGGCAGCAGCATGCACCGCCGCCGTGGACGGTTGTGGTGGCGCTGGCGGGCGCGCTGTGGCTGCTGCTGCCCCGCGGATTTCCGGCACGCTGGCTGGGGGCCTTGGCTTTCCTGCCGCTGCTGCTGATCGCGCCTGCGCCGCCCCGGGATGGCGCGTTGCGCCTGACCGTGCTAGACGTCGGCCAGGGGCTGTCGGTGGTGGCGCAGACGCGAAGCCATGCGCTGCTTTTCGATACCGGCCCCGGCTTCGGCCCCGGTGCCGACAGCGGCAGTCGCGTCATCGTGCCTTTCCTGCGCGCAGCCGGGATCCGCAGCCTTGATGCGATGGTGGTCAGCCACGACGATGCCGACCATACCGGCGGCGCCTTGTCGGTGCTGCAGGCGGTACCGGTGGAGGTTCTGCTGACATCCTTGCCCGACCTTGATCCCCTGTTGCTGATCGGGCCGCGGGAGCAGCGCTGCCGCGCCGGACAGTCCTGGGAATGGGATGGCGTGCGTTTCGAAATGCTGCACCCGGATGGCGCCACCATCGCCGCGCCGAAGCTGAAGGACAACGAGCGCAGCTGTGTGCTGAAGATTGCCACCGCCGTTGGCAGTGTGCTGATTCCTGCCGACATCGAAAGGCGCGGAGAACAGACGCTGCTCGCCACAGTGCCGGAGCGGCTGAAAGCCGATGTGCTGGTCGCGCCGCACCAGGGCAGCCGCACTTCGTCATCCCCCGCGTTTGTCGCGGCGGTTGCGCCGCGGCTGGTGATTTTTCCCGTGGGTTACCGCAATGCCTTCCGCCATCCGCATCCGGAGGTCGTTGCCCGCTACGCGGCACAGGGCAGCGCGGGCCTGCGCACCGACCGCGACGGCGCGGTCACGATCGAACTGGGTCCCCATGCGCCGCTGGTAGTGGCGCGTTACCGCGCCCGTTACGTGCGTTATTGGCATGCACCTCGCAATGCGGGAGCGGTGGACGAACTGCTGGCCAGGGGGTTGTAAGCCACTGCCTGGACAGGGCGGTAGCCACCTTTGACGGCTGCAACGACCGTTTCAGCCAGTGCGTCAACATGACGCCGGGCATTGTTGCCGGCGATGCACTGTTCATCGCGGCGGCGATCTGTGCGCCACGGTTGTGCGACACTGGTCCGCGCCGGGATGGCATTGGCGGCAGGCCGAGCTCCGCGTTCCTCTACCTGCTGAGCCGGCTGAATGCAAGGCTGAAGGTGCGGTGGTGCTGTTGTTGCCGGGCGCTATTTGAGATGCGGCTGAACTGATGTGGTTGAACTTCAAAATCGCAATGTTTTACGGCGCCCCTGCCGCCGCGCTGCTGGCCGTGTTCGCACTGCTGGTGGCATTGCTGCGGCGCGTGCGTGGCGGCCGGCTCCGGCCCGGCCGCGCGGCGGCGTTGTTCCTGTGGGCCTGGCTGGCGCCGGCGGCAGCATTGCTGCTGATCGTGGTGGCTGGTGAACTTGCCGGTTACCGGTCTTCGACCGTGACCCAATATCATTGGGATTGGCGGCGACTCATGATCCTGCTGCAGGCGCTGTTGCCGGTCGGCGGCTACCTTGCGGCGATGGTACTGGCGCTGCATCTGCTCCTGCTCGTGCTGCTGTTGCAGTTGCGCGGTTCACGCAAAGGCTAATCCCTTCAATGGCTTATGCCTGCCCTTGAGCTGCAGGCCGCGATCCTGGCGTGTGCGTTGGGTGGACTGTCGAATACCGGTAAAATATCGCGATGCAGCAGCCCCCGCACCTATGGCCGATCCACAGCGTTCCGCGAGCCGCATCGCGCGGAACCTCCGGATCTCTCCGCCATGACTGATGTCGTGTCTGCAGAGGCGGCCGAGCCGTCGCCCGTAGCCCGGGTCTATGGCCAGCCGGTGCTTGAGGTTCCGCAGGACCTCTACATTCCGCCCGATGCACTGGAAGTGTTCCTTGAGCAGTTCGAGGGGCCGCTGGACCTGCTGCTCTACCTGATCCGCAAGGAGAACATCAGCGTCCTCGACATTCCGATGGCGAAGCTGACCGAGCAATACCTCGAATATGTCGAGATGATGCGCACGCAGCAGCTGGAACTGGCTGCCGAATACCTGCTGATGGCGGCAATGATGATCGAGATCAAGTCGCGCATGCTGCTGCCGCGTCCCGCAAGCGCGGAGGCGGTGGAGGAAGATCCCCGGGCTGAACTGGTTCGCCGCCTGATGGAATACGAGCAGATGAAGCTCGCCGCGCAGGGACTCAACGAGCTGCCGCAGGCGGGCCGGGATTTCTCGGTCGTGCATGTGCTGTTCGAGCGCGAGACGGCACTTCGCCTGCCCGAAGTCCGGGTCGAGGACCTGCGCCAGGCCTGGCTCACCATCCTGCAGCGCGCCTCGATCACCCGGCACCACAAGATCACCCGCGAGCAGCTTTCGGTGCGCGCGCACATGACGCGTGTGCTGCGCCTGCTGCAGGAACGCGATTACGTCGAGTTCGAGGAGCTGTTCACGCCGGAGGAGGGCGTACCGGTGCTGGTGGTGTCCTTCCTCGCGGTGCTTGAACTGGCCAAGGAAACGCTGATCGTGGTCAGCCAGGAAGCGGCGTATGCGCCGATCTACGTCAAACTCAGGGGCGGCCACCTGGCCGCCGTGCAATGAATATGGAAACGCAACAACAACCGGATCAGGATCAGGACCAGCAGGAGCAGGCCCAGCAGGAACAGGGCCTCGACATCGCGCACGTCAAATACGTGCTGGAGACCGCGCTGCTGGTGAGCAGCGAGCCGATGTCGCTCAGCGAACTGAAAAAACTGTTCGAGGAGAAGCTCGACAACGACACGCTGCGCAAGGTCCTCGAGGAGATCCGGGGCGACTGGGAGGGCCGGGGCGTGGAGCTGGTCCCGGTTGCTTCGGGCTGGCGTTTCCGCAGCCGGCCCGAGGCGCAGAAATTCCTCGATCGCCTCAATCCGGAGAAGCCGCCGAAATACTCTCGTGCGGTGCTTGAAACGCTGGCGATCATTGCCTACAAGCAGCCGGTGACCCGCGGCGACATCGAGGAAATCCGGGGCGTGACGGTGTCGCCCGGCATCCTCAAGGCGCTGGAGGCGAGGGGCTGGATCGATGTCATCGGCCACCGCGAGGTACCGGGGCGGCCGGAAATTTTCGCGACTACGAAGTCTTTTCTCGACGACCTTAACCTGCGCTCGCTGGAAGAACTGCCGCCCCTGTCCGAACTGGGCAATCTGGTCGAGCAGCCAAACCGAGAGATGAACCTTGACGCCGCCTTCGAGCCGCTGCCTGCGGTGAGCATGGGGGAAGGTCTGGTTGACGGCGACGAGGAAGAGGCTGTTGCCGCGGATGGCACTTTGGCCGAAGCGGAGGTTGTGGCGGGCCCCGCTTCTGATACCCCCCAGGCCGAGGCGCCCGCATCGCAACTGCACTGAGCGCCCTGATTTGTCAGCCGGTCAGCCGGCGGTAGATTTCTGCCACTTTCAGCGGCAGTTTTTCAACCTGATCCACCAGCGTCCAGCTTACCGGTCCGTAGAGGTGGGGCAGGTAGTCGCGCGCTTCGTGGTCGATGGTGATGCAGAAAGGGCGGATGCCGGCATGGTGGGCTTCGAGCAGCGCCTGCCGCGTATCCTCGATCCCGTATTCACCGCGGTAGTGATCGCTGTAGTCGTCAGGTTTGCCGTCCGACAGGGTCACCAGCAACCGGGTGCGCGCGTCCACCGCGGAGAGCAGCGTGCAGAGGTGGCGTATGGCTGCACCCATGCGCGTGTAGTCGCGAGGGGTGATGCCGGCGATGCGCGCGCGCACCGCGGTATTGTAAGCCTCGCTGAAACGCTTGATCGGATAGATTTCGCAGCGCTGCCGGGTCACGCCTGAAAAACCGTAGATCGCGTAGCGGTCTCCAAGCACTTCCAGCGCCTCGCACAGCATCACCAGTGCCTCGCGTTCGGCCTCGTTGATCCAGCCCTTGGTCGAGCCGCTCATGTCCACCATGAACAGCGCAGCAAGATCGCGCTCGGCCTTTTGGCGGCGGGTGAACAGCCGTTCCGGCATCTCTTGGCCGTTGCGCACCCCGATGCGCGCGTCGATTACGGCGTCGAGGTCGAGGTCGTCTCCGTGGTGCTGGCGGCGCAGCCTGCGGTCCTCGCCGCGCAACACCTCGAAGCTGCGCTTGAGGCCTTCAATCTGCGGCCGGTAGCGGGCGAGGGTGGCATCCACGAACGCGCTGTTTCCGGGCTTGATCTCGATCTCGCGCAGCGTGCACCAGCTGCGGCGGTAATGCCGCCGCTGGCAGTCCCATTCATCGTAGTGAAAGCCGCGGCTGCCTTCTTGCGGGGCCGTGCCCGCGGTATCTGCGGCATTGCCGTCCGGTCCTGCCTGCGCCTGCAGATAATCGTCGGGGATTTCGCCGAGATCCTGCAGCAGGGATTCGATGCGCTCCCCGACGGCAGGCGGTGCCTGCAGGGGCTGGCCGTCGAGCCTGAGCGTGTAGTTCGTGCCATCCCCGGCGCCGCGGTGATGATCGATGCTGAAACGTCCGGCATCGTCATCTTCGCCTGCCCCGGGGCCGCGTTGCGACTCCAGCAATTGCGCGAGCAGTGCTGCCAGTTCGCCGCGTTCGCGTTCCACGCGGGCCTCGCGCCGGGCAGAGGCCTGGGTGTGCAAGTGGATGCGCCAGGGCAGTCGCGGCGGTTCAAGACGGCCGTACAGCTGTTCCAGCAACACCAGGCTGTCGCAGGTCGTGGCACCGGGCTGCTGCAGCCGCAGGCAGCGCGGATCAGGGTTGCCGTGCCAGTTTTCCAGCAGCCGGGCCACCCCGGGTACGAGGGCAGCGATGCGCGGAGTCAGCCTGAGCATCTCAAGGTGCATCAGGAGGTCGGCGGCATGCCCGGGTTCAGGGTAGGCAGCGCAAGCCGAGGCGAGGTCGTGGTGGTGACTGCCAAAACGGTTCTGCGCCCAGAGCAGAGTAGATAACCCTTTGAATATATTGAAATTTTCATTTTTGCTGGGCATTGGGGCGATGCGTGCTGGCAGAAACAGGGTGTCGGTATCCGTGCTGACCCTGGGGCCGGCCTCGACCTGCAGTGTCCGTCCGCCGAGGCCGCGCACGAACAGCCGCAGCACACCGGCGCACTCTTCGAAATTGCAGGCCACCGCATGGTCTACCGCGGTGCCGAACGCGGCGTGATCCTGCAGGAGGCTGCTGGCACTGTGCAGGCCCTCGCGGTCGTAGCGGTCCAGTGCCTCCAGCAACCAGGCGCGCGCGGCGGTTTCGTCCAAAACCTCCAGAGCCGCAGGGGCTGCGGCTGCGAAGCGGTAGGCGAGTTCGTAATTGCTGCGGTCGATGACCTCGATCCAGTGCAGCACGAAGGCCTGGCGGGCGAGATCCAGCGTGGCGATGGCCTGCGCCAGTGGCGCCGCGCTGCGCCTAGCGGAGAGCACCGGGCCCAGCAGGTATTCCAGTTGCTGCTGCAGTGCCGGCGCGTCCACGGTCTTGGGCATCAGGAATGGGGCTAGAACACCGAGGTCGCGAATTCGTCGAGCGTACGCAGCATTTCGGGATCGTCGCTCAGCGCTTCGGCCACAGCACCATGGCATGCGGTTGCGGGCGCAATGCCCCGCGTGATCAGCCTTGCGGCATGCACCAGGAGCCGTGTCGAGGCGCCTTCATCCAGGCCGTTGCCCTTGAGGTTGCGCGTCATGTGCGCCAGCCGCACCAGTGCAGACGCAGTGGCATGGTCCGTACCCGATTCATTGCGGATGATGGTTTCCTCGACGGCCGGTTCGGGGTAACGGAACTCGATGGCGACGAAGCGCTGGCGGGTGCTCGGCTTGAGGTCCTTCAGCACGCTCTGGTAGCCGGGGTTGTAGGACAGCACCAGCGCGAACTCCGGTGGCGCCTGCAGCAGTTCGCCGCGCTTTTCCAGCGGCAGCATGCGGCGGTCGTCCGCGAGCGGATGGATCACGACCGTGGTGTCGCGCCGGGCTTCGACAATTTCATCGAGGTAGCAGATCGCTCCGGCGCGCACGGATCGCGCCAGCGGGCCATCGATCCAGACGGTCTCGTCGGCAGTGATCAGATAGCGGCCGACCAGATCAGCGGCGGTCAGGTCGTCATGGCAGGAGACCGTGACCAGGGGACGTTTGAGGCGCCAGGCCATGTATTCGACAAAGCGTGTCTTGCCGCAGCCGGTGGGTCCCTTGAGCAGGAGCGGCAGGCGATTGAGATAGGCCACCTCGAACAGGGCGATCTCATCGCCTGTCGGGTGGTAGTAAGGCTCCAGTTCGATGAATCTCGCCTCGGTGGCCAGACTCTGGAGTTGCATGGGGGGCGGATTCAAGGTCATGCGCAGGGGGATCCGATGCTTCCAGGTCGAAGGTTACGCGGGCAGGGGCTGCCGGCCAAGGGGCTGTCCACCCGCTTACCCTCTGTGGAGAGTACCCCTGCTATTGTTCATTTTATGGACTGTAGTCTTCCGGCCGGTATGGTGGTGTGTTCCGGCCAATACGGTTTTGCTGTCGGTTTCGCTGTTTTTTGGTGCTAACATGCTTTTCCAACATGTGACTCATTGCGGACCGAGAGATACAGACGCGCATGCGCAGATTACGCTTCATGATGGTTCCGGCGCTCAACGGAGCGCTTTTTTTCTGTCTGGCCGCGCCACCAGCCGCTGCACAGTGGATCGCGCTCGATCCTTTCCGGCCGGATGCCCGGGTGTCCAACGCGCCCCATCTGAAATGGGACATGAATCTTACGCTCCCCGCGGTGGGCAGTCCCCAGCCTGTCGGAGAGCTGGAATCCGCGCGTGCGGTGTCGTTGGCCGAACTCACCGAATTTGCCCTGCGCAACAATCCCCGCACGCGCCAGTCCTGGCTGGCCGCGCGTGCTGCCGCTGCCGGTGTCGCGATCGAGCAGGCGGACCGCCTGCCCACCATCACCGGCCAGTACGCGGTCAACCGCACCCAGCAGGTCACCAACCAGGGCGCTGTGGTGCCGTGGCAGACCCGTTTCGGGCCGTCGGTGTCGTTCAGTTATGTGCTCTACGATTTCGGCGTGCGTGGGTTGCAGATCGAGACCGCCGAATACCGGCTGCTTGCGGCCAACCTGGCACACAACCGCGTGCTGCAGGACGTGGTGTTCCAGGTCGAGCAGACCTATTACCGCCTGATCGGCAGCGAAGCGCTGGTGCGCGCGAACGAACAGTCCCTGGACAATTCCCTGACCGCACTGGAGGCGGCCCGTAAAAGAAGGGAGTCCGGGCTGGCCACGGTCGCTGACATCTATCGTACTGAAACGCTGGTGGCTCAGGCACAGCTCAACCTGACGCGCAGCCGCGGCGAACTGGAAAAGGCGCGCGGCCAGCTGGCCTCCGCAGTGGGGCTTCCGGTCAACCGGTCGATCAGGGTCAATCCGCTGGCTGCCCCCCCCGATCTGGCTGCGGTCGAGACCACGATCGGCAACCTGCTGGACCGGGCGCGTTCGACACGCCCCGACCTGGTGGCCGCGGAGGCGCAGCTGCTCGCGGCGCAGGCCAATGCCAAGGCGGCGGCCCGTGCCGGCCTGCCCTCCATCGAGGTGACCGGTGGCGGTGGCCATACCCTGTTCAACGACAACCGGCCCTCTGTCAGCAATTACGCTCTGGGTCTCGCGGTCCGCATCCCCATTTTCAACGGCTTCCGCGACACCTATGCCGCCCGTCAGGCCCAGATCCAGGCGGAGGGTGCGGCCGCGAGCCGTGCTGCACTGGTGCGGCAGGCCGAAATCGAGGTCTGGCAGGGTTACTACGACCTCACCACCGCGCGCAGCAGCATTTCCAGCAATGAGGCGCAGGTACGATCTGCAGAACAGACCGCGCAGGCGACCCTGGCCCGTTACCAGAGCGGTTTTGGCTCCATCCTCGACCTGATCACGGCGCAGCAGGAGGAGTCCAACGCGCGGGTGCAGCGCATCCAGTCCTACCTCGACTGGTTTACCACTCTGGCGCGGCTGCAGGTTGCGGTCGGCGCCAGCGATTTACTCAAGGCAGCGGACGGGACGAAATGAAACGACTGATCATGGTGCTGGTTTTTGCCGTCATCTGCGCGGCAGTGGCGGGCGGCTATTGGTACTGGCAGCAGTCACAGCAGCAGGCTTCCGAAAAGGGCGGCGACAAGGCCAAGGGCAAAGGCAAGGGAGGGCGGGGCATCCTCACCGTGCGCGCGGTGCAGGCCGTGGCCAAGCCCATGCCGGTGCTGATCGATGCGGTGGGCACCGTGGAACCCGAGCAAAGCGTGCAGGTGCGCGCCCAGATCGGCGGCGTGCTGCAGGCGGTGATGTTCAAGGAGGGCGACAAGGTCAAGGCAGGCCAGTTGCTGTTCCAGATTGATCCGCGCACGCTGCAGGCGCAATACAACCAGGCGGTGGCTGCTCTGGCGCGGGACAAGGCGCAGCTCGAGAACGCCAGGGCCCAGCAGCAGCGTCTGGAGCCGCTGCTCAAGCGCGAATTCATCACCCGCCAGGAATACGATGTGGCAGTGA
>JAJTHX010000356.1 GCA_021300125.1 Betaproteobacteria bacterium
GCCTCGGTGACTGCGGACGCAGCTTGGGCAGGCCCAGCTCCTCCCAGATGCCGCGGCTGCGCTCCATGTATTCGCGCTTGGGCAGCGCAAACGGCGGCAGGATTTCCTTCGCCGTGGCGTCGACCAGCAGCGTCGAGTCTTCCTGGTCGGTCTCGTGCTCGCGCTCGGGCCCGTGGCCGCCGCTGCGGTGCTTCAGGATCTGGATGTCCTCGAGCGGGTTCATACGGAAAGCCATGGCCCAGAACAGCGCGTCGGAATTGTCCGGGTCGATGTCGTCGTTGACCGCGATGCAGATCTTGCCGCAGTCGGCCTTGAACGCGGTCACGCCGTAGAGCGCGCGCCAGACCTCGCTCCTCGGTGTGCCCTGCTCAACGGTGACGATGGCCATGCGCCGCAGGGCGGTCATGCGCTCATGCAGGGTGACCCGTTTCACGCCCTTGATGCCGAGGGTGTTCCTCAGGTGCGACAGGAACATCGGCTCATACGAAACCCGCTTGATCGCGCTCGATTCGCTGGGCGTGACCTGGCTGATATAGGAGGCGACGATGGCGTTTTTGCGGTGGGTGATCGCGGTCACCCGCATCGGCATGTTGAACTGTTCCAGCGCAACATGGCCGTGCGACTCGCCGAAGGGGCCCTCGGGCTCGACCGACTCGGTGTCGATCAGGCCCTCGATCACGATTTCGGCATTGGCGGGCACCATCAGGTCCACCGTCTTCGCCTTGACCACGCGGATCGGCGCACCGGCCACACCGCCGGCCACGCCCATCTCGTCGAGGTCGATCGGCAGTTTCATCGGCGCCACAAAAGCGGCACAGGGCGGTGCGCCGAGCACGATCGCCACCGGCATGGTCTTGTCGCCGCGCTGCTGGTGCTTCTGGTAATGGCGGTAGCCGCCGGCGCCGCCGACGCGCGTGGCCATGCGCACGACCATGCGGTCGGGCGCCTTGAGTCCGGCGCGATAGGTGCCGTGGTTGTGGATGCCGGTGTCCGGGTCCTTGGTCACGACATTGGTGGCGGTCAGGGTCGGCGCACCGTCGAAACCCGGCGTCGACACCGGAATCGGCAGCGCATCCAGGCCCTTGCCCTCGCCTTGAAGATCAGCGCCGGTGATCACCACCTCCTGGCAGGGCGCGGAATCCACCACCACCGGCGGTACCGGATTCGCAATCGCACGGTCCCAGCGCTGCTGCACCTCGTCCAGCGGCGCGTTCATCCCGACGCCGTAAATTTCTCGGTTGCCGGCATAGGCGCCGACCACCACCGGAAAAGCGTACCTGCGGCCCTTGGCGTTGACGACGTGGGTGAACAGGAAGGCCTTGCGCTCATGCTCCTCGATGCCGCCGACATACTGCCAGCGCACCAGCGGATGCATCTCCGCGTCCTTGTCGATCGGCCGGTCGATCTCGACCAGCAGCCCGCGCTCGCGCAGCCGCTGCAGATGGTCGTGCAGGTCGGCGTAGCCGCGTCCTTTTGCGCTCATCGATCACCTCGCTTACTTGACGCGCGTGGCGGTCCACGGCGCGGTCTTGCCGCCGCTGGTCACGGTGCCCTCGATGGTATTGCCGCTGACGCGGCCGGCATAGCGGTTGTCACCCGCGGTAAAACTGATCTGGTCGCCGCGCAGCCGTCCGTTCTGCACGTTGGACAGGCGGCCGCCGATGTTGAGCGAGCCCTGCACCATCTGGTACTCCTGCGCCAGCTTCAGTTCCTCGCTGCCGGACTTCCAGGCGCCCTCCACCTTGGCCGGTACGATCCACAGGTAGGCCGTGCAGTAGCTGGTGCAGTTGTCCTTGGCGGTGACCGTCTCATCCGATTTCCAGTCGCCCATCGTGAACGAGTTCGACACCACGCGGGTACCGGGACGCATGTCGAGGATCTGCGGCCGCAGCTTGACGTTGAGGTCGGGCAGCAGGAACAGCGTGATCACTGTGGCCTTGGAGAAATCGGTCTGGAAAATATCGCCGTGGATGAAGGTGGCGCGCGCGGTCACGCCCTCCTTCGCGGCAGCACGGCGCGACAGCTCGACCATGTCCGGGTTGTATTCGACACCGAAGGCAATGGCGCCGCGCTTGGCCGCGGTGATCACAGTGCGGCCGTCGCCCGAGCCGAGATCGTAGTGGATATCCTTGGCGGTGAGCTTGGCCAGGTCAAGCATGCGGTCCACCAGCGCCTGCGAGGTCGGCACCCACACCACGTCCTTGCCGGCCTGGCCGACCTCGGGCACGAATTCCTTGGACGCGGGCTGGGCCTGGACCAGCGCGGACACCGAAAAACAGGACAGGGCCAGCGCCAGCAGCGCGCTGCGCGCGTTGAGCATCGTTTGCATGGTCAATCTCCGTGGGAAAAGACGGGACAATCGGAAATAAAATCGGAAATATAGTCAGGAAGGAAAAGTCAGCGCAAAGATGATACCGGATTCAGCTGTAGCACTGCTGTGACCGACGACCGCTGAAGGTCTGACCCGCAACAGTGCGCGGAGCTCAGCGCCGCGCCGCAGGCCTCCAGCCATAAGCCCGGGCACAGGCCTCGCCCATCAGCATCGCGCGCTCACCTACAGTCAGGCGATCCGTCAGGCGGAACGGCTCCACCGCCTGCTCGTAGTTGACGACGGCAAAAGCGCGGGTCCAGTCGGTGCCCCACAGGCAACGCTCAAAGCCCCAGGCGTCGAACACCCGGGCCAGCGGATCCCAGATGTCGGCATAGGGATAGGGCGCTTTCGACAGCGTGCAGGCGCCGCTGACCTTGATCACCAGATTGGGGCGCTTCGCCAGGGCCAGCACCTTGGGCAGGTCCGCCCAGGGCTCGGCTGCACGCGCCGAGGCCTCGTGCGGCTGCAGGATGCCGAGGTGGTCGAGGATGAAGCGGGTTTCGGGATGGCGGTCGATCAGCTCGGCGCCGGCCTCGAGGTTGCCCCAGCACAGGATGTTGACCGGAAAACCGTGGCGCGCAGCGGCGCGCAGCATGCGGTCGAGGCCGGGATGGCCGGCGCGGTGCGGCGAATCGGTTTTCATCAGCGCGCGGATGCCGACTGTGCCGGGGGTGCGCTTCCAATCGGCAACCACCTCTTCCACCGCGGGGTCGTCCGGATCCACCGGCTTCACCAGCGCAAAGCGCCCGGGATGCTTCTGCTGCACTTCCACCGCATAACTGGCGTCATAGCCATACATCGAGAACGAGGAAATGAAAATCGCGCCATCGACCCCCACGCGGTCCATCGCCGCCGCCATTTCGTCGCCGGTCGCCGAGGCCGGCCAGTTGGGCACCGTGCGCCAGGGGCGCCGCGGGGTGTTCGCCTCGTAGGCGTGGATCTGGGAATCGATGATCATGGGCTTGGGGTCCTGTGTGATGGAGCAGCCGGAAAATGAGGACTCGGGCTAGCGTACGCCGAGCAGCTGGATCTCGAACACCAGCGTCGCATTGGGCGGGATCACGCCCCCGGCCCCGCGCGCACCATAGGCGATCGCAGGCGGGCAGGTCAGGCGCGCGGCGCCACCGACTTTCATCATTGCCACGCCCTCGGTCCAGCACTTGATCACACCGTTGAGCGGAAATTCGATCGGCTCGCCGCGGCCGAAGGAACTGTCGAACTCGCGTCCGTCGGGAAACAGGCCCCGATAGTGCACGCGCACCGTCGAACTCGCGGTGGGCTGCGCGCCCTTGCCTTCCTGCAGCATTTCGATCACCAGGCCGCTGGCGGTTTTCCTGGCGGCGGAAGCCTTTTCCGGGAGAGGTGCAGGGACGCCGGCCTGGGCGCAGGCAAACCAGGGAAACAGCAGGGCCATCAGCAGTGCGGAGATTTTCATGGAGACTTTCAGTGTCGTGTCAACGGGGGGCTTAAACGGGTTACCAAGAACAAAGACTCAGGGCGCAAAGCGCAAGACCCGGTGGCGGCCCTGCTGCATGGCCATATACATCGCGCGGTCCGCCTGCCTCGTGCCCGTGCCGGTCATTGATCTGCTTGAGGTGGTCCGAATCGATCATCAGCATGCCCGCTGGACGGTTGTAGCGGGTGGCCTGCGCGAACAGGCGATCAGCCATGATCGCCGAAGACGCGCAGGTTGTAGTGCCCGGTGAGGTCATCGGTCTTGGACAGCAGCGGGCCTGGTTCAGCCCGTAACTGATATCGGCCGAGAACATGGTGGTGATGCAGGCCACCAGCACCATCGTCGCCAGCGTGCCGAGGCTCAGCGCGCTGGTGATAAACACCAGCATGCCGAACGTCTCGATCGCGATCCTGATGCGGCTTTCGCTGCGGTACAAGTTGGCATAGCGGAGGCTCATCACGAACGCGGCATAGAAAACCAGGCCGGTGGTGATGGCAACACGGTCGTCGGGCAGAGGCCCTTCGAACAGCTGGTAGCGCAGCCCCAAGCACCAGCAGCAGCCAGTGGATCC
>JAJTHX010000059.1 GCA_021300125.1 Betaproteobacteria bacterium
ATCAAGACGGCTTTTCTGAACGATGAACCCGGTCATCGCCGCGATTACGACTATTACACCGACCCGGTGTTCGAACCCTACCTCTCGCGGCGACGCGCCTGCGGCTGGGGCCTTTACGGCACGCTGGGCATCGGCAAGGGTGACCACGAAAAATCCAAGGCCTATCGCGCGCGCAATTACGAGTTTTTCGGCGCCCCGGCGGGTCTGGTGTTCACCATCGACCGCAAGCTGGAGAAGGGCAGCTGGCTCGACTACGGCATGTTCCTGCAGACGATCATGCTCGCGGCGCGGGCGCGCGGCCTGCACACCTGCGCCGAAGCCTCGATTGCGAGTTATCCCGACATCGTGCGCCGTGAACTGGCGCTCAGCGACGACTGGGTGGTGATCTGCGGCATGGCCATGGGCTATGCCGACGAACGGGACGTGGTGAATACCTTCCAGCCGGCGCGTATCACGCTGGATGACTACGCAACGTTTTTGGATTAGCGTGCTGTAAAAATATCAATAAAAACAATTATTTATATCATGGCTCGAAGACGCGATTGCCCGAGCCGGGCGGTCGCGTCTGCAGATGGCACCAGCCGCGGGTGGCCTTGGGGTGTTCCAGCCACAGGCCGAGTTCTTCCAGCACCGGCAGGTTGGCCATGCACCAGGCATCGAGCGCGCCGTCGCGGTCCTCGAGATCGATGGCGAGGCAACTGATGTGCTTGCTGCCGCGGGCGGCGCCGGGCACGGTGGCGTTGAGCGCGGCGGGGCGCCAGCCGGAGCTGACCTTGCGCGCCATGCCCGCGCGCTTGAGCAGGCGGTTGACGCGCTTCACGATGTCGCGCGCATTGGCGCGCAGTTCGGGGGTGAGCTCGGCGCGGTATTCGCGGTCGCGGCCCATGTAGTAGTCGGCGAGCCGGATCGCGGCCCGGTTGGATCGGACGGTCATGGGCGGCAAGATTACCCGATCGGTCGCGCCGCGTTTACACTCCAGCACAATAACCGGAGCGCAACACGGATGAGCGAAGGCCCCAGCCTCGATGCCTATTCCCCGCAGCAGATCGCCGAACGGGTGGACAGCCTCGGCGTGGCCAAGGCGCGGCTGCCCCTGCTGTCGATGGTGATGCTGGGCATGCTCGCCGGGGCCTTCATCGGCCTCGGCGCGATGTATTACACGCTGGTGGTCAGCGATCCCGCGCTGTCGTTCGCGGTGTCAAGGGTGCTGGGTGCGGTGTGTTTCTCGCTCGGCCTGCTGCTGGTGGTGGTGGCGGGGGCTGAACTGTTCACCGGCAACAACCTGCTCGCGATGGCCTGGGCCGACGGCAAGGTGAGCAGCGCCGAAGTGCTGCGCAACTGGGTGGTGGTGTGCCTCGCCAATTTCGCCGGCGCTGCCGGCCTCGCGCTGCTGGTCTACCTGTCGGGGCACGCGGGCCTCAACGGCGGCGCGGTCGGGCAAACCTACCTCAAGATAGCCGCCGCCAAGAGCACGATGCCGGTGTCCGAGCTTTTTTTCCGCGGCGTGCTGTGCAATGTGCTGGTGTGCATGGCGGTGTGGATGGTGCTTGCCGGCCGCACCGTGACCGACAAGTTCGTCGCCATCGTGCTGCCGGTCTCCGCCTTTGTCGCGGCGGGCTTCGAGCACTCCATCGCCAACATGTATTTCTTCCCGCTGGCTTTGCTGCTGAAGGCCGGCGGCGCCGTGCTGCCCGCCGGCGCGGAGGCGATCACGCTGTGGGCCATGCTGCGCAATCTCGGCCCGGTGATCCTCGGCAACATCGTCGGCGGCAGCGTGCTGGTGGCCCTGGTCTATTACGTGATCTACATCCGGCCCAAGCGTGGCTCGTCATGAGCGGCGACCTGCTGATCCACGCCACGCTCACCGTCAGCGGCGACCGCGCGCTGTTGCCCGCGGCCGATGCCCGCATCCGCGCGCTGCTTGCCGCGGAATCCGCCGGCGGCGGCGTGGAAACCCATCATGGCGATGACGCCCTGTGCTACGACTTCAAGGTGCACGGCGGCATTCCCTTTCCGGCCTTTGCCGCGGCCTCGCAGGAATTTCCGGACCTGGTGGTGACGGCGGAATGGGTCAATGCCGGCGCCGGCCGCAGCGGCCGCGCGCAGCTCGCCGGCGGCAAGCTGGGCGCGCACAGCGAAGACCCCATGGCCGGCGGCGGCGCGCGCAGCAGCAACCGCTGGCTGCGCGTCGCTGCGGGCGGGCGGCTTGAACTCGGTTTTCTGCTCCAGGCGCTGGGCCCCGGCGAGTGGGCGGGTTATGCCATCTGCCATCAACGCGATGCGCTGTTTCACCTGCTGTGCAGCGAAGGCGGCATCGAACTGCGCGCGACCGAGGGCGAGCCCGAGTGGTCGGTGGTGTGGCGGCTGCGCGATGAATCGGACACGCCGCCGGCGCGGCCGTGCATGCGCGTCGCGGTGGACGACGCGCTGTATGCTGAACTCGACCGGGCCGCGCGGGATTTCGTCGACGAATGGATCTGGCTGGAGGAAGCGTCCGAGGTGGACACCGCGATCGAGCGCGAGCATTACGCACGCCTCGGCCATGCGGTGCATGCAGCCAACCTGCGCAGCCTGCGCCTCAAGGCCCTGGTGCCCGATGCCGGCGGCCTGCGTGTGCATGACTCGCTCGACCCGGGGGAACGCTGGATTGCGGCGCTGCTGCTCAGGTGCTGGTGCAGGCCGGGCGGCGATCAGTGATGAATGATGAGTGTGGAGTGATGAGCGGAAAACCGTGCTCAGTGTGATGCCGGCGGTCGCCGGCGCCACTGGCGGATCAGCAGCCAGCCGCCGAGCATGCCGCCAAGGTGGGCGAAGTGCGCCACGCCCGATTGGGTGCCGGTGACGCCGAGAACGATTTCCAGCAGGCCGTAGAGCGTGACGAACAGCCAGGCCGGCATCGGAATCGGCGGAAAGATCAGCATCAGCTTGCGGTGCGGGAACAGCAGGCCGTAGGCGAGCAGCAGGCCGAACACGCCGCCCGAGGCGCCTACCGTGGGATAGGGATCACCGCCGGCAATGCCGGTCACCGCGAGCTGGGCGAGGGCGGCCGCGAAGATGCAGCCCAGGAAATAGGTGAGGAAGCGCCGCGAGCCGAAGACCTGCTCGATCTGGCCGCCGAACATGTACAGCGCCAGCATGTTGAAGCCGATATGCATCAGGCTGCCGTTCAGGAAACCGTAACTCAGGACCTGCCAGGGCATGAAACTCGCGCCGAAATTCGCCGGCGTGTGCAAGGGCCACAGCCCGAACCAGACGATCAGGATGTCGCCGAGCATTTGCTGCAGGATGTAGACCGCGACATTGGCGGCGAGCAGCAGTTGGGTGACGGGCGGCATGGCGCGCAGTTTACACCGCGTTTACAGCGCCCCCGTCACGTTCAGGCCAGCACCGGCGGCAGTTGCGGCAGCAGTTTCGGTCGTTCCGCGGTGGCGGCGCCGTTGAGCGCGAAGCCGAGCAGTTTGCCGTCCGGTCCGACAAACAGCGATTTCACCCCGTCCGCGCTCGCCTCGACCTGCCAGCTGCCGGCAGCGCCTGCGGCTGGCGGTGACACGATGGTCGGGCAGGCGGGGGTCTTCACCATCACCGGCATTGCCGGGAACGAAACCTGCGCCGGTTTGCCGGCCAGCGTCTGCGCGAGCGCGCGCGCGGCGTGCATGATCGGCATCACGTACGGCATCACCAGGCCTTCGATCTCGGCGCAGTCGCCCAGCGTGTAGACGTCGGGCGCGCTGGTGGCAAGGTTGCGGTCGGCGACGATGCCGCGGTTGACCTTGATGCCTGCGGCCGCAACGATGGCGGTGCGCGGTTTCAGGCCCACGGCGGAAAGCACGAGATCGGTCTGCAGCGTCGTACCGTTGTCCAGCGTGACGCGGTAGCCGCAGGCATCAAGGTCAACCGCGGCA
>JAJTHX010000325.1 GCA_021300125.1 Betaproteobacteria bacterium
ACGGTTTTTTCGGAAAATGCCCGATTCGGGCTACCCGTGGGGGTGGGCTTTGGCTACACTGCGCCCGGTATCGGGCTTTTGCCCATGACAAAGAGGGTTGCATGTTCACTGGAGTTCTGGATTTACCGTGGTGGGGCTACGTTGTTTATGCCCTGGTCATGACGCACATCACCATTGCCGCTGTCACCATTTATCTGCACCGGCATTCGGCGCACCGTGCACTCGAT
Organism: Betaproteobacteria bacterium; assembly: GCA_021300125.1. Lineage (GTDB taxonomy): Bacteria > Pseudomonadota > Gammaproteobacteria > Burkholderiales > SG8-41. The sequence continues at coordinate 228 of JAJTHX010000325.1, forward strand.
CTGCATCCGCTGCCGGCGCATTTCTTCCGTTTCTGGCTGTGGCTGACCACCGGCATGCTGACCAAGCACTGGACCGCCATCCACCGCAAGCACCACGCCAAGTGCGAAACCGTCGATGATCCGCACAGCCCGCAGATTTACGGCCTGCGCAAGGTGCTGTTCGAAGGCGCTGAACTCTATCGCAAGGAAGGCCGCAACCAGGAAACCCTGGACCGTTACGGCCACGGCACCCCCGATGACTGGCTTGAGCACAGGATTTACAGTCACGACCGCTGGGGCATTGGCTCGATGCTGGTGATCAACCTCGTCCTCTTCGGCCCGATCGGCCTCACGATCTGGGCGGTGCAGATGGCCTGGATTCCCTTCCTCGCGGCCGGCGTCATCAACGGCATCGGCCACTACTGGGGTTACCGCAACTTCCAGTCCGAGGACACCAGCACCAACGTCGTGCCTTGGGGCATCCTGATCGGCGGCGAGGAACTGCACAACAACCACCACGCCTACGCCTCGTCGGCCAAACTGTCGAACCGATGGTATGAGTTCGACATCGGCTGGCTCTACATCCGGACCCTCGAGACGCTGGGTCTGGCCAGGGTCAAGAAAATCGCGCCGAAGCTGGTGCTCGACACCACGAAGACCCGTTGCGACCTCGCCACGCTGCAGGCGGTGATCACCCACCGCTACGAAGTGGTGTCGAACTATGCCTCGTCGCTGCGCCAGACCTGCGCCCGCGAACTGCAGGCGATCAAGGACAAGGCCGCGGTTTCCGATGCGGGACAGCTCAAGCGCTGGCTGCGCATCGACAAATCGGCGCTGCCCGCCGCTGAACAGGCGCAGCGCGAAGCCGCGATGCGCCACAGCAGCACCCTGGCCACGGTTTACCGCATGCGCGACGAACTGGCCCAGCTGTGGCAGCGTTCAACCGCCTCGAAGGAACAACTGGTCAAACAGCTGGAAGACTGGTGCCGCCGCGCCGAAGCCAGCGGCATCGAGGCACTGCAGCAGTTCTCCCGCCAGCTGCGCTGCTACGCCGCCTGAACCGGCTTCCGCTCCAGACAAAAAAGCCCGCCTGACGGCGGGCTTTTTTTCTGGGCCTTCCTTGCGGTCATAAAAAAACCCGCCGTCAGGCGGGTTCTTCATGACCGCTGGTGCGGCAATTATTTGATCTTGCCTTCCTTGTACACCACATGCTTGCGCGCGACGGGATCGAACTTCTTGATCTCCATCTTTTCGGTCTGTGTACGCTTGTTCTTGGTGGTGGTGTAGAAATGGCCGGTGCCTGCGGTGGATTCAAGCTTTATTTTCTCGCGCATGGTGATCTCCTCAGACGTTCATGCCCTGGGCGCGCAGATCGGCGAGAACAACATCAATGCCCTTGCGGTCGATGGTGCGCAGGCCGGCAGTGGAAACGCGCAGGCTGATCCAGCGGTTTTCACTTTCGACCCAGAAGCGGCGTTTCTGCAGGTTGGGCAGGAAACGGCGTTTGGTCTTGTTGTTGGCATGGGAAACATTGTTCCCGATCATCGGTTTTTTGCCGGTGACGCTGCAGACGCGCGACATTGCATTGCTCCGCGAATTCGGAAAAGGCGCGATCATACACGGAGTGGCCACCCGCCTCAACCCTGATCTGTGCCGCCGCGAAAACCGTACCGCAAAAAAATATTCAACAAAATCAATTAGTTACAATAAACCCCGCTCGGCAAAGGACAGCGCACCGTCCCCGGCGACGACGAAATGATCGAGCACGCGCACATCCACCAGACCCAGCGCCTGCTTCAGTGCCTGGGTCAGGAGCTCGTCAGCCCGGCTGGGTTCGGCCACGCCGGAGGGGTGGTTGTGGGCGAAGATCACCGCCGCGGCGTTGTGGTGCAGCGCCCGCTTGACCACCTCGCGCGGATAGACGCTGGTCTGGGTCAGCGTGCCGCGGAACAGTTCCTCGCTCGCGGTGACCCGGTGCTGGGCATCGAGGAATACCGCGACAAAGACTTCGTGCGGCCGGCCGTGGAGCATCAGCCGCAAGTAATCGCGCACCGCACCCGGGCCGGACAGCGCGGCACCGGCCTCGAGCTTCTCGCGCAGGGTGCGGCGTGCGATTTCCAGCGCCGCCTGCAGCAGCGCGTATTTCGCCGGCCCCAGCCCGGGGTCAGCGCAGAAGGACTCGCTGGAAGCACCGGCAAGCGCCGACAGCGAACCAAAGCGAGCAAGCTGCTCGCGCGCGAGTTCCACCGCGCTTTTGCCCTTGACGCCGGTGCGCAGGAAAATCGCCACCAGTTCGGCATCGGACAGTGCCTGCGGTCCCTTTCCCAGCAGCTTCTCGCGCGGCCGGTCATCCACCGGCCAGTCGGTAATCGCCATCGTCCCTCCCGCTGATACAGGAACAACGCGCCGTGAGGGGTGCGGTTTACCCGCCGCCGGATTTGCAGTTACACTTCCCGTCCCTTACGGCAGGATGCGCTACGTGTCTGATATTGCTGGAAAAAACCAAAATCGGAAAATCCTGCTCGGCATCACCGGCGGGGTCGCCGCATACAAGGCGGCCGAGCTGGTGCGCCGCCTCGGCGACCGCGGCATCGAAGTGCATGTGGTGATGACCGAGGCCGCCTGCGGCTTCATCACGCCGGCCACGTTGCAGGCATTGTCCGGCCATCCGGTCTACACCAGCATGTGGGACGGCCGCATCGACAACGGCATGCCGCACATCGAACTCTCGCGCGACAAGGCCGCCATCGTCGTAGCGCCGGCCACCGCCGATTTCATCGCCAAGTGCGTGCACGGCCTCGCCGATGACCTGCTCTCCACGCTGTGTCTGGCGCGGGAGTGCCCGCTGATCGTGGCCCCCGCGATGAACCGCCAGATGTGGGAACACCCGGCCACGCAGCGCAATATCGCGCAGATCCGGCGCGACGGCATCACCTTGCTCGGCCCCGGCAGCGGCGACCAGGCCTGCGGCGAAACCGGCATGGGCCGCATGCTCGAACCGGGCGAACTGGCTGAAGCCATCGCCGCCTTCCTCGAACCGAAAATCCTCAAGGGCAGGCGCGTGCTGATAACCGCGGGCCCGACCTTCGAGCCGATCGACGCGGTGCGGGGCATCACCAACCGCAGCTCGGGCAAGATGGGTTACGCCATCGCGCGCGCGGCGATCGCCGCCGGCGCCGATGTAGCCCTGGTCTCCGGGCCGGTCAGCCTCGCCGCGCCGGTGGGCGCGGCCATGGTGCGCGTGCAGAGCGCCGCAGAAATGTTCGCCGCGGTGCAGAAGCATGTCGCGAAGGCCGACATTTTCATCGCTGTTGCCGCGGTGGCCGACTACCGCAGCGCAGCGCCGCGCAAGCACAAGATCAAGAAGACCGAGGAAGAACGGCTGCACATCGACCTGCTGCCGAATCCGGACATCCTCGGCTGGGTTGCATCGCGGCCAAAACCGCCGTTCAGCGTCGGATTCGCCGCCGAAAGCCGCAACCTCGACCGATATGCCGACGAAAAGCGCCGCCGCAAGAAAGTGAAGCTGATGATCGCCAACCTCGCCCAGGATGCGATCGGCGCCGACGACAACGAGGTGTCGCTGCTGGATGACCACGGCACCCACCGCCTGCCGCGCGCCCCGAAGGACGCCGTGGCCGGCGAGATCGTGCGCCACATCGCAGCCCTGTGCGACGGCAGCCGGCGCAAACCGCGATAAACGAAGCGGGGTTCCGCCCTGCCGCCCCAAGCCCGATGAAATCCATTGCCGTCAAAATCCTCGACCCGCGCCTGCGGGATCAGATGCCCGCCTATGCCACGCCCGGATCTGCCGGCCTCGACCTGCGCGCCTGCCTCGACGAGCCGCTGACCCTGCAGCCCGGCCAGACCGAGCTGATCCCCGCCGGCATGGCCATCCACATCGCCGACCCCGGGCTCGCCGCCATGATCCTGCCGCGCTCCGGTCTAGGCCACAAACACGGCATCGTGCTCGGCAATCTCGTCGGCCTGATCGACTCCGACTACCAGGGCCAGCTCTTTGTCTCGACGTGGAACCGCGGCAATGCCGCCTTCACCATCAATCCGATGGAGCGCCTGGCGCAGCTGGTCATCGTGCCCGTGGTGCAGGTGGCTTTCGACATCGTCGATGACTTCTCCGCTTCCAGCCGCGGCGCCGGCGGCTTTGGCAGCACCGGCAAGGGCTGACATGATCGTACGGACCGGACTGGTGCTGTTTGCCCATGGCGCGCGCGACCCGGAATGGGCCGAGCCGTTCCGCGACATCGCGCGCCAGGTCGAAGAAATGCGGCCGGACCTCGCGGTGCGGCTGTCTTTCCTGGAATTCCAGTCGCCCTCCCTGCCCGAGGCGATCAACGGCCTGGTGGCCAAGGGGCATCGCGAGATCCGCGTGGCGCCCCTGTTCATGGCCCAGGGCGGACACCTGAAAAAGGACGTACCGGTCCTGCTCGACGACATCCGCGCCAGCCATCCCGGCCTGCGCATCGACCTGCTGCAGGCCATCGGCGACGCACCGGAACTGCGCCTGGCGATCGCGCAGTGGCTGGTACGTTCGTCGCCTCAACCGTCAGCTCCGGGGGCCAAGCCATGACACGCCGGCTCGCGCTGATGCTGCTGTGTTTTGCCGCCGGCTCCGCACTGGCCCAGTCACCTGCGCAAAACCCGATGCCGGTAATGGAACTGCGCATCGGCAAGCACACGCTGAATACCGAAGTCGCCCACACTGAACCCGACCGCATGCAGGGCCTGATGCACCGGCGCATGCTGCCGGAGAACCGCGGCATGCTGTTCGTGTTCACCCAGGTCGCGCTGCACGGCATGTGGATGATGAACACCCACATCCCGCTGTCGGTGGCCTTCATCGACGAATCGGGCACCATCATCAACATCGAGGACATGCAGCCGCACACCCGCGACCCGCACACCGCAAAAAAACCGGTACGCTACGCGCTGGAAATGAACCAGGGCTGGTTCCGCAAGCGCGGCATCGGCCCCGGGGCCAGGGTCGAGGGGCTGGAGCGCGCGCCGCCTCCGCGCTGAGGCGGTCACGACAAAAAAAAGCCCGGGCATGCCCGGGCTTTTTTTACGGCGGCATTCGCGGATCAGGCGAAATTCTTCTCGGCGAATTCCCAGTTGGCAAGGCTCGCGAGGAAGGTCTCGACAAACTTCGGCCGCGCGTTGCGGTAGTCGATGTAGTAGGCGTGCTCCCACACGTCAATAGTCAGCAGCGCCTTGTCGCCGGTGGTCA
>JAJTHX010000044.1 GCA_021300125.1 Betaproteobacteria bacterium
GCATGCTGCGATTCCAGCAGGATCACCATCCCCTTGATGCCGCCGTTGCCGCGGTTTTTGTGGACGGACTGCTGGACCTCGGCCGGGCCGCCGATGCGGTGCAGTGGCTGGGCCTTCTGGATGAGCGCGGTGCGGTGCGATTGCGCCTGCGCCTGCATGGCGGCGTAGTCACCCCCGCCGAAGCCGCGGCCCAAGCGCGCGCAGCCCTCAACCGCAGTGACGATGCGGCATGGTGGCGCATCCTGGCCGAGGCCGCGCAGCGTCTGCCCTCGCCCCTGCTTGGCCTCGAGGCCGCAGAGGCTGGCCTCGAACGCGCGCGTCCCGATGAGGCTGCTGCCGTGGCTGGCGGCCTGTGGCAGGCCTACACGGCTTACGCCCGCGGCGCCGCAAACGGGCATCAGCTGCTGGCCGGCGACGAAGCCGGCTGGCTCGAATTCGCGCGGCGGCGTCTGGAAGCCGAGCCAGTGCTGGGGCGTGCCTATCTGGCGCTGCTCGCTCGCGAGGCGGCGAACGAAAAGCTCCGCCGCCATGCGCAGGCCTTGCTGGTCGTGAATCTGGCCGAATCGCGGTTGCCACGCCTCGCGCTGCGCCTTTTTGCCGGCTGGGACGGCGGCGCCGAGGCGCTTGATGCCGAAGCGCGGCGGGTTCTGGCGACCCTGGCCGAAAACGACGGTGACCATGGCCGCGCCCTGGAATACCGGCGCAACCTTGCCCCCCCGGCGGGCATGCCGCCGGCGGTATGGCAGCTGCGTCTGGTGGCGACAGCCTTGCGCGCGGGCCAGTATGAGGAGGCCACTGGCATCGCGCGAAAGCTGGCGTCGGCGGAGGCGGCGCCGCAGCTGCAGCAGGAGTGGGCTGCGGTCACCCTGCAGTGCGCCGAGCATGGCGCATTTGAAGCCAGCCAGCTGCTTGCGGAGCGCGTATTGCCCCAGGCCGATGCCGTGCTGGCGCTGCGGATCCTGGGGGCCCTCGCCGAGGGTTTTTCCCGGCTCGGCCAGCCGCAGTTTGCCGCCGAATATTTCCTGCGCGCGGCGGCGCGCGCCGGGGAGCCTGATGGCATTGCAGGGTCACGGCTGCAGGCGGGCTTGCAGCTCGCCCGCGCGGGCTTGCGCGACGACGCGCGTGCCCAGTTCGAGTGGGTGCTCAGGAACGCGCGCGACCCGGCGCAGATCGCGCTCGCCCGCCGTGAACTCGGGTTTTGACCGCCGCGCAGCTCAAGGGCTGCGCTAGCGCGCTGCCGTTTTCCACAAATCGCTCAGGTATTCGTGTGCCGCCGTGTTGATCCAGCTGCGGCGGTATTCCACCGGCGAGTCGTTATAGCTGTAGGCAATGCGGCGCAGGAACAGCGCCGGCTGGCCTGCACGCATGCCCAGCACGGCCGCGACCGCAGCCGGAGGCAGCACCGCCGACAAGCGTTCGCCGATGCGCACCACGTTCACGCCGTAGCGCGCCTGGTAAAGCCCGTAGATGGTGCCTTCACGGCCGCGAAAGGCGGCTTCGTCGAGTTTCGGGAACTGTTCGGTCGGGACCGTGATGGCGTCCAGCACCACCGGCTGGCCGTCCAGCTTGAGCAGGTTCTGCACGCGCACCACCCGCGTGCCCCGGACGAGCCCGAAATCTCGTTCGTCGTGTTCATCCGAGCGTTCCTTGCGGAAGCCCTGCAGTTCCGAAACCGGAAACTCGCGGCGGCCGTCCTTGCCGCCGACATGAAAAAAGTAGAACAGCGTGCGGTCTTCGGTGTGCGTCGCAACAAAAGTGCCGCGTCCCTGCTGCCGTACCAGGATGCGGCCAGCCACCAGTTCATCGATGGCGCGGCGGACGGTGCCGATGGACACGCCGAACTGCTGTGCCAGCTGGGTCTCGCTGGGAATGGCTTCGCCCGGCTTCCACTCTCCTGCAGCGAGGGCCCGGGTGATGCGCCACTGCACTTCACGGTAGAGCGGGGCTGCGGCAGGTGCAGCGGGCAGGGGGGTGAATACGGCCATGGGCGATGCAGCTTAGCACGGCAATGGCGGATTCATATAGGTCATATAGTTGACCTGCCGGAAAGCGCGGAGTTAGCATCTGCGGCCCTGCATCACGGTGTTCCCTCACCGGGCCGCAACCTACCCACAGTGTTCACTCAGGAGGCGTAATGATTCATTTGCTGGTTCACGACAAGAAGGACACGGTCGGAGTGGCCGTAATCGAAGGCATCAAGGCCGGTCAGGAGATGATCGGCTGGGTGATGGAGGATGACTCGACGATCAAGGTCAAGGCGATCAACGACATCCCGATCGGCCACAAGGCGGCAATCCGCGAGATCAAGAAAGGCGATACCGTGATCAAGTACGGTTTCGACATCGGCAAGGCGGTCGCCGATATCAAGGTCGGCGAGCATGCGCATGTCCACAACATCAAAACCAAGCGCTGGTAAGCGCCGGTCAGCCCGAACATTCCGGAGACTCCAACAATGATCAACAGCAAAACCACCTTCATGGGCTATCGTCGCGAAAACGGCCGCGTCGGTGTCCGCAACCACGTGCTGATCCTGCCCGTTGACGACCTGTCGAACGCCGCGGCCGAAGCAGTTGCCAACAACATCAAGGGCACCCTTGCGATTCCGCACCCCTACGGCCGCCTGCAGTTCGGCGCCGACCTCGACCTGCATTTCCGCACCTTGATCGGCGCCGGCTCCAACCCCAACGTGGCCGCCGTAGTGGTGATCTGCATCGAGGAAGGCTGGGCCAAGAAGGTCGGTGACGGCATCGCCAAGACCGGCAAGCCGGTCACCGGCTTCGGCATCGAACTGCACGGCGACCATGACACCATCCTGCGCGCCTCCAAGGTCGCGAAGGAATATGTGCAGTGGGCTTCCGAACTGCAGCGCGTCGAGTGCCCGATCAGCGACCTCTGGGTCTCCACCAAGTGCGGCGAGTCCGACACCACCTCCGGCTGCGGCGCCAACCCCACCGTGGGCAGCGCTTTCGACAAGCTCGAGCCGCTGGGCGTGACCATGTGCTTCGGTGAAACCACCGAGCTCACCGGTGGCGAGAACATTGTCGCTGACCGCTGCGCCACGCCGCAGGTGCGCGAGGACTTCATGAAGATGTTCAACCGCTATCAGGAAGTCGTCGAGCGCCACAAGACCAGCGACCTGTCGGAATCACAGCCGACCAAGGGCAACATCGCCGGCGGCCTGACCACGATCGAGGAAAAGGCGCTGGGCAACATCCAGAAGATCGGCAAGAACTGCAAGGTCATCGGCGTGCTCGACAAGGCCGAGACTCCGACCAGGCCCGGCCTCTGGTTCATGGACTCGTCCTCCGCCGCGGCCGAGATGGTCACGCTGTGCGCGGCCTCGGGTTACGTGGTGCATTTCTTTCCCACCGGCCAGGGCAATGTGATCGGCAACCCGATCATCCCGGTGATCAAGCTGTGCGCGAATCCGCGCACCGTGCGCACGATGGGTGAGCATGTCGATTACGACTGCTCGGGCCTGCTGCAGCGGGAGAAGAACCTCGACCAGACCGGCGACGAGCTGATCGAAGTCATGCTGCGCACCTGTAACGGCCGGCTGACCGCGGCCGAGGCGCTGGGCCATCGCGAGTTCGTGATGACCCGCCTTTACGAAAGCGCATAACTGCTGCAAGAACGCGTGCCGCAGGCGGGATTGCCCGGCTGTGGCACGCGTTTTCGTTTGGATTGTTCTGTTGTTTTCAATTCTGCAGTGACGGCCTGCAGCCGCGGGCCCGACGGAGCCAGCTGATTCCATGACCGCCTTGCGTGGTGCCGATATTTTTTGCCGTTCGCTTGCCGCAGCCGGTCTGCGCAGGGTGTTTGCGCTGTCCGGCAATCACATCATGCCGCTCTACGACGCGGCGATCGAAGCCCGGCTTTCCCTCACCCATGTCCGCTACGAGGGCGCGGCGGTGCATATGGCCGATGCCTGGGCGCGGCTCACCGGCGAACCGGGCATCGTCTGGCTGACCGGGGGTCCCGGCCACGCCAACGGCGTGGGCGCGCTCTACACCGCGCTGGCGGCGGAGTCGCCGCTGGTGATGGTTTCCGGCCACGCACCGCTCAACGAACTGGGCCGCGGCGCTTTCCAGGAAATGCGCCAGGCCGACATCGCTGCGCCGCTGTGCAAGGCCTCGTGGACCGTAGCCTGTGCCGAGGACATGGGGGCGGATATTGCGAAGGCCTGTCGCATTTCACGCGCGGGCCGTCCGGGTCCGGTGCATCTGAGTCTGCCCGCCGACCTGCTCGATGCGAAACCCGAAAACGGGGAAAGCCTGATTGCGGCCGCTGCAGATTTCCGCGCGGCTGAGCAGACGCTGGATGACAAGGCCTGTGCCGCGCTGCTCGAGCAATTGCGGGGCGCGGCGCGGCCGTTGTTCCTCCTGGGCCCGGTGATGTCGCAGGCGCCGGTAACCGCCCTGGTCAAATCCCTGGCTGCGGCCAGCGGCGTGCCGGCGCTGGTGATGGAAAGCCCCCGCGGCGTCAACGATCCCTCGCTCGGCGCCTTTGCCGGCGTGCTGGCCAGGGCCGATCTGATCCTGCTCATCGGCAAGCAACCCGATTTCACGCTGAAATTCGCCAGGACACCTGCGGTGGCCGCGGACTGCCGTTTTGTGGTGATCGACCCCGACGCCGAAGTGCTGCAGCGCTCGCTGGCCAACATCGGTGCCGAGCGCGTGGCCCTTTCGGCGCAGGCCGATACCGCAGCGGCGGTGCGCAAGCTGGCGGCGGCCTTCGCTGCAAAACCTGCGAGCCGGCAGTGGTTCGACACTGTCATGGCCGCAGTGAGTTACCGGCCTGCGGCCTGGCAGGATATCGACAGCGACAGGGAGGGAGCGCGGCCGGTGCATCCGGCCGAACTCGGCCGTGCGGTGCAGGCGGTGCTGTCTGCGGCGCCTGAAGCGGTGTTTGTCGCCGATGGCGGAGAGATCGGCCAGTGGGCGCAGGCCTGCATCAGCGCGCCTGCAAGGGTCATCAACGGTGTCGGAGGCTCGATCGGCAGCGGCATTCCATTCGCTCTGGCCGCGCGCATGGCACACCCGGGCGCCACCGTGATCGCGGTGATGGGCGACGGGTCGGCCGGGTTTCACCTGATGGAGTTTGACACCGCGGTGCGCGAGGGCGTGCCGATGGTGGTGGTGGTCGGCAACGACACCTGCTGGAATGCCGAATACCAGATCCAGTTGCGCAGCTACGGCAAGGAGCGTGCGCACGGCCTCGAGCTGCAGGCCACGCGTTATGATCAGGTGGCCGCGGCACTGGGCGGCCACGGCGAGCTGGTGACGCGCGCCGCGGAACTGAAGCGCGCGCTCGAGCGCGCGCTGGCGAGCGGCAAGCCCGCCTGCGTCAATGTCATGATCCAGCGCATCGCCGCGCCGACGGTGACGATGCCGGTATAACGGAGTGTCTGAATGCAAACCCTGAAAGTCAGGATCTGGCGCGGCGCCGAAAACGGCGCCTTCCAGGAATTCGAGGTGCCGAGGCTGGAGAGCCAAACCGTGCTCGACGTGGTGACCCATGTCCAGCGCAAATGTGATCCCACCCTGGCCTACCGCTTTGCCTGCCGCGTCGGCGTCTGCGGTTCCTGCGCGATGACGGTCAACGGCCAGTCGCGCTGGACCTGCCGCACCCATGTCGACAAGGTCGCCGAGAACGGCACGGTTGAAATCGCGCCGCTGCGCAACCTGCCGGTGGTGAGGGACCTGGTCACCGACATGCGCGAGTTTTTCGACAAGTGGGCCAAGGCCCGTGGCCGCTTCACCGGCTCGAAAACGCGCAAGGATGACTTCGAGCGCGTCTCGCCCGAATCGAAAGAGCGCAAGCGCGTGGACGCCGGCATCGAGTGCATCGGCTGCGGCGTCTGCTACAGCGCCTGCGACGTGGTGAGCTGGAACAGGGATTACCTCGGGCCGGCGGCACTGAACCGCGCCTGGACCCTGGTCAACGATGTGCGCGATACCGCGCAGGCCGAACGCCTGGCCGCGGTGGCGGGGGATGCCGGCTGCCATGCCTGCCATACCCACACCAACTGCACCGAGCGCTGCCCCAAGGGACTGTCACCGACCGCAGGCATCGCCGGGCTCAAGCGCGCGGTGCTGTCGGCCACCCTGAGTGGAAAAATTTAATGTTTAAAATCAGATACATAAAGAACCACTTCGGGAAGGAAGTGCAGTGAGCCAGCGTTCCGAAGTGCTGCTCTGGGGGGCGCAGCGGGTGAGCGCGATGGTGCTCGCGCTGTGCGTGGGGGTGCATCTGGTGACCATGATTATCGCCGTGCGCAGCGGACTTTCGGGCGCCGAAATCCTTGGCCGCACCCAGGGCAACGTTGCATGGTTCGCGTTCTACACTCTTTTTGTTATCGCCGTGTCCGTGCATGCGCCGATCGGCCTGCGCACCATACTCGGCGAGACGCTGGGCTGGCGCGGTTCCGCAACCAACCTGCTGATCGCCGTGTCCGGCGTCATTCTTGCGCTGTGGGGCATGCGTGCAGTGTTTGCGGTGTTCGGCGGAGGCCAGGCATGAGCAGCCCAGGCACCCGCGCCGCGGGCATGAAGAACGACTATCGGGCGCGCAACCACCCGGCATACTGGGCGTTCATTGTGCATCGTGTTTCCGGCCTGCTGCTGACACTGTTCCTGCCGCTGCATTTCTGGGCGCTGGGGCAGGCCTTTCACGGCGCCGCAGGGCTGGATGGCTTTCTCGCCTGGACTCAGCACCCGCTGGTGAAGTTCGCCGAGACCGGGCTGGTTCTGCTGCTCGCCGCGCACATGAGCGGCGGCCTGCGCCTGCTGCTGATCGAATTTCTCGACTGGCGCGAGCGCCAGAAATCGCTCCTCGCCGTGGCCGCCGGGCTGACTCTTGCCTGCGGCCTCGCTTTCCTGCTCAACCTGGTCTGAACCGCCGAATTCCCGATAGCCGAGGTGCCGACGTGGCCAAATCCGCGAAAAAACCCAACATCCTGCTGATCCTGGTCGATGACCTGCGCTTCGACGAATTCGGCGCCGGCGGCCATCCCTACATGAAGACGCCGCACATCGACCGCATCGCGCACGAGGGCGTGATGTTCGACCGTGCTTTCCACACCACCTCGATCTGTTCGCCGAACCGCGCGTCGATCCTGACCGGGCAGTACGCCAGCCGCCACGGCATCATCGACAATGTCGCGCGCGACCTCGCCAGCCACCGCCTGCCCAACTACCACCTCGAACTGCAACGGCTGGGATACCAGACCGCGCACATCGGCAAATGGCACATGGGCAATGACGGCAAGCCGCGTCCCGGTTACGACTTCTGGGTGGCCTACGACGGCCACGGCAGCCTTTACGATCCTAAACTGTGCGAGAACGGTAACTACGTCCAGCACAAGGGCTATGTCACCGACATCATGAACACGATGGCGGTCGACTGGATCCGCGGCCGCGCAAAGAGCAAATCGAAAAAACCGTGGTCTCTGTGGTTCGCGCACAAGGCGGTGCATCCGGATGCCGAACAGGCCGCCGACGGCAGTTTCCGCATGGACGGCTACCGCCCGGCGAAACGCCACGAGAACCTCTACAAGGGCTGCGTGTTCCCAAAAAAACCGAACATGCAGAAGCCCACCGAATTCCTCAAGCACAAGCCGGTTTGGACTGAGGCGGTTGCGCTGCGCAAGACCGAGGCTGCGAAAATCATGCACGACGCGATCCACTCCGGCAAACAGGAGGAGATCCGCCTGCGTGCGGCCATGATGGCCGCGGTCGACGAAGGCGTGGGCATGCTGTTTGATGCGCTGCAGGAAAGCGGCGAACTCGACAACACGGTGATCCTGTTCCTCGGCGATAATGGCTACTTTTTCGGAGAGCATGGCCTCGGGCCCGAGCGGCGCTTCCCCTACGAAGAGGGCATCCGCGCGCCGCTGCTGATCCGCTGGCCGAAAAGCATCAAGCCCGGCTCCCGCGTGCGCGAGCTGGTGATACTGCAGGACATCGCGCCGACGCTGATCGAGGCCGCCGGCGGCAAGCCGGGCCGGCATATCCAGGGCCGTACGCTGTGGCCGCTGATCGCCGGCCGCCGCGGCGGCTGGCGCAAGTCGCTGCTGTGCGAATACTGGGCGGAGAACGCCTACCCCTGGCTGGTCGGCATGAGCTACAAGGCGGTGCGCACCGACCGCTACAAGTACATCCACTGGGTCAACCGCGCCCGCAACGGCGAGCTCGACGAGCTCTACGACCTGCAGAAGGACCCGTACGAGCTGGTCAACATCGCGCACCGGCCCTCGGCGAAACCGCTGCGCAGCAGGCTCAGCCGGGAATTGCGCAAACTCGCCGCCGATACCCTGGGGCTCTAGGCCGGTTGCCGCACACCGGTGTGTCGGGTATCGTGATTTCAAGGGGTCGCCCTGCGATCCGGAACATAACCACAAGGAGGAGAGTCCGATGAGCAAGATGCTGCTGCTGATTGCTGCCTGCCTGATTGCAGCCCCCGCCGTGCAGGCAGCCGAGTCCGGCTATCCGAACCGGCCGGTGCGCGTGATCGTGCCGTTCTCGCCCGGCGGCGCCACCGACATCGTGGCGCGGCTGGTGGCGCAGAAGCTCGGCGAAATCTGGGGCCAGACTGCGGTGGTCGATAACCGGGCCGGCGCCGGCGGCAATATCGGCGGCGACATTGCCGCGAAGTCGCCGCCGGACGGCTACACGCTGTTCTTCACCTCGGGCTCGATCGTCACCGCCAACCAGCATATGTACGCGAAGATGCCGTTCAATCCGGAGAAGGATTTCATCGGCATCACCAACGTTGCCAGCGGCCCGCAGGCGATCGTGGTCAATCCGAGCAGCACGGCCAAAACCGTGAAGGACCTGATTGACATCGCCAAGGCCAAACCGCGGGCGATGACCTTCGGCTCCGCGGGCATCGGCACCCAGACCCATCTTGCCGCGGAAAACTTCATCCATGCCGCGGGTATCGAGGTTACGCATATCCCGTACAAGGGCGA
>JAJTHX010000340.1 GCA_021300125.1 Betaproteobacteria bacterium
CGAGGGCCAGTCGAAGCGGCCGCTCAGGCCCTCGGGCCACAACACGTGGTAGGCAAAAAACACCGCGAGGTTGAGGATCACGCCGACCACCGCGGCGGTGATGCCGGTGAGCGGGGCGGTGAATTTGAGTTCACCGTGGGTGGTCTCGACCAGTGGGCCACCGAGCAGGATGAAAATGAAGCTGGGCAGGAAGGTGAACCAGGTCACCACCGCGGCGGCGAGCGCGCCGGCCGCGACCAGGCGGTCGGTGCCGAGGAATTCGGTGGTCCAGCCGCCGACGAAGCCGACAAAAGCCACCACCATGATCAGCGGGCCCGGCGTGGTTTCGCCCAGGGCGAGGCCGTCGATCATCTGCGGGCCGGTCAGCCACTGGAAGTGTTCGACTGCCGCCTGATAGACATAGGGCAGCACGGCATAGGCACCGCCGAAAGTGAGCAGCGCGGCCTTGGTGAAGAACCAGCCCATCTGGCGCAGCGTGCTGTCCCAGCCGAAGGTGGCGATGAGGATCGCCATGCCCGCGGTCCACAGCGCGAGGCCGAAGGCGAGCACGCGGTAGAAGCGGCCCCAGGAGAAGCGCGCGTGCGCGGGTGTTGGCGTGTCATCGTCGATCACCGCCGGGCCGTAGTCCTTGTCCGCGGCGCCATGGCCGCCGCCCATGGCGAAGAGCTGCGGCCGCAGCCGGCCGCCGATCCAGCCGGCCAGGCCGGCGCCGATCACGATCAGCGGAAAGGGCAGGTCAAGCGCAAAGAGTCCGATGAAGGCCGCCGCGGCGAAACCCCACAGCACGCGGTTTTTGAGTGCGCGGCTGCCGATGCGGATAGCAGCGAAGACCACGATCGCGGTCACCGCGGGCTTGATACCGTAGAGGATGCCGGCGACGGCGGGCACATTGCCCCAGGCCATGTAGATCCAGGACAGTGCGATCAGGATGAACAGGGAGGGCAGCACGAACAGGCCGCCAGCCACGATGCCGCCCCAGGTGCGGTGCATCAGCCAGCCGATGTAGGTGGCAAGCTGTTGCGCCTCGGGTCCGGGCAGCACCATGCAGTAGTTCAGTGCATGCAGGAAACGGCGCTCGGAAATCCAGCGCCGTTTCTCCACCAGCTCCTGGTGCATGATCGAAATCTGTCCCGCGGGGCCGCCGAAGCTAATGAAGCCGAGCTTGAGCCAGAAGCGGAAAGCCTCGGCGAAGGGGATGGCGGCGGGTTGGGCTGGCGGATCGCCTGCGGTCCGGGCCGGTTCAGTCACGGAAATTCTTGAACTGCAGCGGGAAGTCGGTGATGGACTTGCGGATCAGGGCGATGGCGTCCTGCAGCAGGTCTTTCTTGGCGCCCGACACGCGCACCACGTCGCCCTGGATGCTGCCCTGCACCTTCATCTTGCTGTCCTTGATGGTCTTGACGATTTTCTTGGCCAGCTCCTGCTCGATGCCTTCGCGCACGGTAACCGGCTGCTTCATCTTGTTGCCGCTGATGGTTTCGGCCTCACCCATCTTGAGGCAGCGGGTGTCGACGCCGCGCTTGGCGAGCTTGGCGGTGAGCACGTCGCGGACCTGGCTCAGCTTGAAGTCGTCGTCGGCGAAGACGGTCAGCGTTTTTTCCTTGTCATTGATTTCGACGCGGGCATCGGAGCCCTTGAAATCAAAGCGGGTGGAGACTTCCTTGTTGGTCTGGTCGACGGCGTTGCGCACTTCGACCTGGTTGACCTCGGAGACGATGTCGAACGAGGGCATGTGCTGCTCCCTGAGGTTGTGGGTGCGGTTGGAACAGTGCGGATTATACGCCGCAGCTGCGCAGCCTCAGGCTTTGGCGGCTGGTTTTGCGGCTTTCAGGCTGATGCGGTGGGCTTGCAGCGGCAGGCCGGTGGCATCGTCGAATTCGGCGGCGGTTTCCACCGCGCGCCGCGCCAGCGCCTCGGCGTTGAGTCCGGGCTCGTCGTAGAGCGCGTGCAGCGCGCCCATGGCGTAGGTGCTGCCGCTGCCGAAGGCGTAGTAACGGGTGAATTCCTGCACGGTGCGGTGAGCGACCACGCCGAAGATGCCCTGCGGGTTGGCGATCAGCGCGTCAAAGCGCGTGGATTCGAGCGGCTCGTCGTCCTGGCCGCCGATGTGCAGGAAGTAGTCGTTCTTCAGCGCAGTGTGCAGGTCCTGCCAGGTGCGGAAGATTTCCAGCGGTGAATCAAAACGGGCGCGCACCTTGGGCCTGCCGAAGTAGTCGCGCAGGATGGTCTTGAAGGTGGCATTGCCGGTGAGGCCCAGCCAGGTGTCGCCGACCTGCAGCAATTTGCCGTTGTTGGCGACATAGGCCGCGCTTTCCTTGGCTGCGCCCCACTTGGTCATGGTGTCGGCAGCGATTGCAACCGTGCGGCCCTTGCGCACCACGACGATGGTGGTCATTGTTGCTGGCGGGCCTTAACCGAAATGGCACACGTAGTGCAGGGCCTCGACCGCCTCGATGTCGAAGCTCGACTTGCCAGGCACGTCGAAGCTCTCGCCTTCCCGGACCGTTTTCCAGTCGCTGCCGGCAAGGCGGTAACGGCCGTGGCCGGCGATGATCTCCATGCGCTCGGGGGCGTCGGTGTTGAACTTGAGGGTCGAGGGCAGGATCACACCCACCGATTTGCGCACGCCACCGGCAAGGATCACGGTGTGGCTGACGCACTTGCCGTCGAAATAGACGTTGGCTTTCTTGACGACGGAAACGTTGTCGAACTGGGACATCGGATGCTCCTGTTGCGGTGCGTTCAGCGGCGCTTGCGCAGGCGCGCGGCGATGCGCATGCGCAG
>JAJTHX010000133.1 GCA_021300125.1 Betaproteobacteria bacterium
ATACGCAACAGCGTCGGCATCGCCTCGATGTTGCTGAGCCAGGACAGGTCCAGTTCGCGATCGTCGATCACCCCGGGCACTCCACCCGGAAATGCCGGGTCGTCCTGGGACACCACGTGAAAATCCGCCACCCGCCCTGCGGCTTCGCGGATCTGCGCCTCGATCAGCTCGCAGGTCGGGCAGCTGCGCTTGACGAAGACGACCAGGCCGTCGGGCAGTTGAAGTCGGGACAAGGAAGGGACTCCGTGTTCTGGATGGACAATGCGGGCCCGCCATTCTGCTACGCTGCTGCCTGATGCTCAACCGGACTTTCATGCGGACTTTCTTGCGCGCCGTCCTGCTGGCCCTGCCACTGTTTGCAACCGCAGGCTGCGCGACCTATGAATGGCACAAGGACGGCGCCGATACCGGCGCTGCCCGGGCCCTGCTCGACAGCTGCAGCCTCAAGGCCAGGTCCGAGGCGGCGCGCCGCATCCAGGCCACCCCGCCCGCGCCGAACATCGCCGTCGACCGCGAGGGACGCACCGTCATTCTGCAGCCGCCGGATCGCGACGGCGAACGCTTCCTGCTCGAGCAGGACCTGATCCGCCGCTGCATGACCGGGGCCGGCTATACGCTGCAGCCCGTGGACAGAAAACCGTCCCGATGAAACCGCTCCAGCCCGGCCGGCGCAGGCTGCTGCAGGCCGCCGCCGCTGGCACAATCGCGATGACCATGAATCCCGCAATCGCCACACCGGGCCCTCTGATCACCCGCGCCATTCCGCGCAGCGGCGAACGCCTGCCGGTGGTGGGCCTTGGCACTTACCAGGTTTTCGACGTACCCGCCTCGCGACTCGCCGGCACCGAATTGCGCGCCGTACTGCAGCGCTTCGGCGAACTCGGCGGCAAGGTCATCGACTCCTCGCCGATGTACGGCCATGCCGAGGCCGCCACCGGCACCCTCGCCAGCATGCTGAAACTGCGGCCGCAGCTGTTCTACGCCACCAAGGTCTGGACCAGCGGACGCGAGGCCGGCATCCGCCAGATGGAGGAATCCTTCCGGCTGATGCAGACCCGGACCATGGACCTGATGCAGGTGCACAACCTGCTCGACCTCAAGACCCACCTGCCGATGCTGCGCGATTGGAAAAAATCCGGGCGCATCCGCTACCTCGGCATCACCCATTACCACGCCGGCGCCCACGCCGAACTCGAACGGCTGGTCAACAGCGGCGATTTCGATTTCGTGCAGTTCAACTATTCGCTGGACGAGCCCGAGGCCGAGTCGCGGCTGCTGCCGGCCTGCGCCGGTGCAGGCGTGGCTACACTGATCAACCGCCCGTTCTCGCAGGCCGGACTGTTCGGCCGCGTGCGCGGTAAGCCGCTGCCGCCCTGGTGCGCGGAGATCGACTGCATCAGCTGGGCACAGTTTTTCCTGAAGTGGATCGTCAGCCATCCCGCGGTGACCTGCGCGATACCTGGCACCGGCCGCGTCGCCCATATCGAGGACAATCTCGCCGCGGCCACCGGTCGCCTGCCCGATGCCGCGACCCGCAAAAAAATGGCGGCATGGTTCAACGCGCTGTGAAGACCCTGACCTTCATGCGCCGCGGCCTGCTCCTGCTCGTTCTCGCGCTGCTGCTTGGCGGCTGCAGCATGCTGCGCGTGGGTTACAGCCAGCTCGACACCGTCGCCGGCTGGATGGCGCATGACTACTTTGAACTCGAGCCGGCGCAGCGCGACGCCTTCAACCGCAGCTTCCAGCGCCTGCACCAGTGGCACCGCCGCGAACAGCTCCCCGATTACGCCCGGTTTTTCGGCGAACTGCGCGAGCGCGTGCACCGGGGCACCCGCACAGAGGATGTGCAGTGGATGGTGAACGGCGTCAAGGCGCGCTTCGCCACCATGGCCGCACGCGCAGCCCCCGAAGCGGCCGAACTGCTGGCCGACCTCACGCCGGCGCAGATCGAAATCCTGCGCAAGCGCTTCGAGGCCGACAACCGCAAGTTCGTGCGCGAACACCGTCTCGACCAGCCGCCCGCCGCGCGCAAGCAGGCGCAGCAGCGCCGCCTGCTGTCACAGATCCGCGACTGGGCGGGGACGCTCTCAGCGGATCAGGAAGCGCGCATCATCGCGCTGATCCAGCCGCTGCCGCTATCCGAAAGCCTGCGCCACGAAGACCGTCTCCGGCGGCAGCGTGAGTTCCTCGCCCTGCTCGAGCAGCGCGGCAATCGCGCCGTGTTCGCGCCGCGGCTGCGCGAATGGCTGGTGAACTGGGAAAGCGGCCGCAGCCCGGAGCTGGCCCGCGCCTTCGACGACGCCTGGCGCAGGCGCGCCGAGTTCTATGCCGCGGTGGACCGGCTGCTCACGCCCGAGCAGCGCAGCCACCTGACCGGCCGCCTCCAGGACTACGTCGAGGATTTCCGCGACCTCGCGGCACGCGGCAATACCGGCATCGCCAGCGGCGGCTGATAGAATCGGCGCGGTTTTCCGCACCGTCTCACATCATGCCCCGCTATCCGCACCCGCTGACTTCCAAACTGCCCAGGGTAGGCACCACGATTTTCACCGTGATGTCCCGGCTCGCGGCCGAGCACCGCGCGATCAACCTGTCGCAGGGCTTCCCTGACTTCGACTGCGCGCCGGAACTGCGTGCCCTGCTGACCAGGTACATCAATGCCGGCGTCAACCAGTATCCGCCGATGGCCGGCATCCCGGCGCTGCGTGAGGCCATTGCCGACAAGATCGCCACGCTTTACGGCACGCAGTACGACGTCGAGCAGGAAATCACCGTGGTGCCCGGCGCCACCTACGCCATCTACACCGCCTGCGCGGCGCTGGTCCGCCCCGGCGACGAAGTCATCCTGTTCGAGCCGGCCTATGACAGCTACGCGCCGGCGGTGGAAGTGCATGGCGGCGTGCCGGTCTACGTGCAGCTGCGCTACCCCGACTACAGCATCGACTGGGCCGCGGTGCAGGCGGCGATCACGCCGAAAACGAAGCTGCTGATCATCAACACCCCCAACAACCCGACCGCCACCGTGCTCTCGGCCGAGGACCTGCGCCTGCTCGAAGGCACGCTGCGCGACACCAACATCGTTGTCATCAGCGACGAAGTCTACGAGCACATCGTCTTCGACGGCCACCAGCACCAGAGCGTGGCGCGCTTTCCGGGCCTCGCTGAACGCAGCTTCGTGGTGTCATCCTTCGGCAAGACCTACCACGTCACCGGCTGGAAAACCGGCTACGTCGCCGCACCCCGGGAACTGATGGCCGAATTCCGCAAGGTCCACCAGTTCAACGCCTTCGTCGCCAACGGCCCGCTGCAATACGCCTTTGCCGAATACATGAAGGACAGGGATGCCTACCTCGGACTGTCGGCCTTCTACCAGAAGAAGCGGGATTTTTTTCTGGACGGCCTGAAAGGCTCGCGCTTCAAACCCCTGCCCTCGCGCGGCACGTTTTTCCAGAACCTCGCCTATGACGCGATTAGCGACGAGAACGATACCGACCTTGCGGTGCGGCTGACAAAAGAGAAAGGCATCGCCTCGATTCCGGTGTCGGTGTTCTACCGCCAGCCGCCGGCGCACCGCGTGCTGCGCTTCTGCTTTGCCAAGTCGGAGGCGACGCTGGCGAAAGGTGCGGAAATCCTCAGTCGGCTTTAATTAAAAATACCAATAAAAACAACAGGTTAATAATCTACCGCCCTGCTGTCATCGCGACATAAACATGGATGACGGCGATGCAGATCGCCGTCACCTTCACGCTGAACACCCGGTTCCGCCGCAGCAGGTCCGCGAACGGCAGCCCATAACGCCCCGCCATACCCAGCATGGTGTTGGACATCGGGCAGGCGGTGAGGCCGACACCCCAGCTCATCAGGAAGGTCATCGCGAGCAGCGTCTGGTCGGGCTGCAGCGGCAGGATCCACGGGCCCAGCACGGACACCAGGATGATCGGGTGCAGGCCGAGCCAGGCGGCGA